>DASQGS010000170.1:0-11676 GCA_035632455.1 Thermoanaerobaculia bacterium
GATGCGCACGACCAGCCGCTGGTACTCCCTGGGCTGTCCTGGGACGGTTCGCTCCAGCCAGGCATCGGCGAACATCAGCGCCCTCTCTTCGCGCCGTACTCGCTCTCCAACTGCTCCCACGGGATCCGGAACATCGGCGCCGCCACGCGAGGATCGAGAAGCAGCGGCTTGTCGCGCTCCTCGTCGACCATCACCGTGACGTCGACCGGAAGATTCTCGAAATGATGGCGCCGCTTCCGTCCGGGCCAGATCACGTCGAGCGCGTCGATCGTGGTGGCGGTGCCCAAGCCGATCTCCGCGAGGAACGGATTGACGCCGAATCCGTTGCCGCCGTTGATCTCCCGCATGATCTGCCGCTGGCCGATTGTGGCGATGACCCGCGCTCCGACGCCGTGTGAGTTGCTCTGGTGTCCGCGCAGCACGACCTTGACGAAATGGCGCTCCGGATGATCGCGGCCGGTCTCGTTCCAGTGCAAGGCGTTGACCCAGGTATCGACCGGCCACGCGCCGCCGAGAGCGGCATAGAAGTCCTGCCATCCGTCGCCGTCGAGATCGCCGAAAGCGACTCCGTGGCCCTTTTGCAGGTAACCGGTCTTCGTGGCGTAGGTCGCGTTCCAGAACGTGCCGTCGCCCCGGTTGATGAAAAGCAGATTGGGCTCGAGGCGATCGAGTCCCGGACCGCCGGTGCCGAGGTAGAAGTCCGGCCAGCCGTCGTTATTGAGATCTCCCCAGTTCGCTCCCATGGTGGCGCAGGCAAGACGGAGTCCTGCTTTGGTGGTGACGTCCTCGAAGTGGCCCGTCCCGTCATTGTGGTAGAGGCGCATATTCTCCGCGAGCGGCGGCGGCGTTCCGGTCATCAGGTAATGCGACACCGACTCGGGGGACGCATGGCTGGTGACGAGAAGGTCGAGATGGCCGTCGCCATCGTAATCGAAGAACCATGATGCGAACGTCGGCCATGGCTCCGCGACGCCCGCTTCCTCCGCCATGTCGACAAACGTGCCGTCGCCCTGATTGATGTAAAGATGGTTGGGACCATACAGCGTCGTCACGTAGAGATCGGGGTAGCCGTCGTCGTTGACGTCGCCCCAGGTCGCGCCGATGTGCATGTCGGAGCAGGTGAGTCCGGCCTTTTCCGTGACATCCTCGAACGTGCCGTCGCCGCGGTTGTGGTAGAGCACGTTCGACTTGCGCCCATAAAGCCCATCGACTGCGGCGTTGGGATACCAGAGCGGACTGGAGAAGTTCGAGACGAAGAGGTCGAGATGGCCGTCGTTGTCGTAGTCTGCGAACGCGGCCACGAAGCCGGCCCCGTCATTGGCCGTGCCCGAGGCCACGCTCACGTCCGTGAAGTTCCCATGACCGTCGTTGTGAAGCATGACGTTGTGCTCGCGTCCGAAGAACGCGGCGCGACTGATGTAGAGATCGAGGGCTCCATCGTTGTCGATATCGCCTGCCGCGACGATGAAACCGTGGCGTATGGCACCGAGGCCCGAGGCTTCGCTGCGGTCCTCGAACGTGCGGTCGCCGCGGTTGTGGAAGTAGGCCGAGGGGAAGAGCGAGCTGACTTCGACGATGTCGAGCCGTCCGTCGCCGTCGAAATCGCCCATCACGACGCCTCGGCCGAGGTCGAGCTTATCCACGCCTGCCGCACGACCGCCCTCGACGAGCCGGGGCATGAGCGGACCGCCGTCCTCCTTCTGCGAGAACGGCAGCGCCGTGGCGATCGCGCCCTGGGCCATGCCCGCCACGTGCGAGAGCCAGCGCAGGTTCCACGTGGGACGAATCGCGATCGCGCGCTCGAACATCTCGCGAGCCCTCGCGGCGTCGCGGGGCTGCATGTGCGGCCGCGGCAACGGATAAATGCAGATGCCGGTGTGGCACGAACAGTTCTCCACCTCGGCGCGGCGAAGCAACATCAGTCCGAAGCTTTTGAACAGCTCGGGGTCGTCTGGATGGCGCCCGAACAGCTCCTCGTAAAGCTTCTCCGCTTCCGCGCTGCGGTCGGCGTTCACGAGAAGGTGCGCGTACGTCTTCTGATCTTCCAGCGGACCCTCGCAGCGCCCCGCGCCGGCGCGCTCGAGGCGTGCGATCTCGTAGCGAAACTCGTCCTGACCGCGGCACAGCTTGAAGTCGGTGTAGACGGCCAGTGCATAGCGCAGGTTGTCCATCGCCCGCTTGGGACCGAGCCTCAGGAACAGCCGCGCCGCGCGCTCGAAGATGAACGCGATTACGACCCCGATCAGCGAGATCGTGGAGAAGATCCAGAATAGGGCTCGCGGGTTCTTATGCCTCTTCCTCGTGTTGACACTCGTATCGGCGGTCGTTAGCATCCTTCAATTCTCCTGTCGGCTCTCTTGCGATGACCCTCGACCCTGGCTTTTCCACGTGGGCGGACCCGTCGCGCCTGAGCGCGGTGCGCGCGCTGCCCAAGGCGCGCGATCTCATCGAGTTGGTGCGTGCTCCGTCCGAGACGCGACCCGAGGAGATCGCGGTGGCATTTTCCGAAACCGGCGAGGACGCAACGCCGCTCACGCGCGCGGGTCTCTGGACCGCGGCGCTCCGCGAAGCGCGGCGGCTGCTCGAGGCCGGAGCCGTTCCAGGCGACCGCGTGATCGTGATGCAGCCGACCTCCGCCGCGTTCTTGCAGGGGTTCTTCGGCGCACTCGCAGCGGGTGCGATTCCGGTGCCGGTCTCTCCGCCGCAGTCGCTCCGGCGCCGCTACGTCGAAGCTCATGATGAGCTCGTGCGGACGCTGGCCGCCGATTGCGATGCCTCGGCGTGCATCGCGGAAGGGAGCGTGCTGAATCTGCTCGCCGACGGCTTGCGAAAGGCGAGGCCTGACATTCGGCTGATCAGCGGCGCGCCGGCGTGCGAGCCGCTGGACGAGCGCGATGTTCCTCCATGCGATGAGCATGCGACGGCGATGCTCCAATACACCTCGGGCAGTACAAGCAGGCCGAAGGGCGTGATGCTGTCGCATCGGAATCTCATCGCAAATACCGACGCTATTGGCCACGTCCTCTTTCACCCCGAGGCGTTGAAGCTGAGCTGGCTGCCGCTGCACCACGACATGGGGCTGATCGGATCGCTGCTCACGAGCCTCTACTGGCGCGTGCCGCTCGTGCTCCTGCCGCCATCCGCATTTGTCCGGTCGCCCGCTTCGTGGCTGCGCGGCCTCTCGCGATGGGGCGCGACGCTCACATCGGCGCCGAACTTCGCCTATTCGCTCTGCGTCCGCCGGATTGAGCTCGAAGACATGGAAAGCGTCCGCCTCGATCACCTGCGCGCGGCGCTCAGCGGAGCCGAGCCCGTCGATCCCGCCGCCGTGGAGCGGTTCGAGGAGAAGTTCGCGCCGCTCGGCTTGCGAATGGGCGTCGTGCGGCCCTCCTACGGACTTGCGGAAAGCTCGCTTGCCGTCTGTGTCTCCGAGCCGCACACGCGCGTCGTCGCGAACGTCAGCGCCGATGCCCTCGAGAACGAAGGACTCGTACGTCCGCCTGCGGGAACGGAACGGGAGACGACGCTGATCTCGGTCGGCCGCTCGCTGCCGGGCGTCGAGCTGCGAATCATCGACCGCGACGGTCAGCCCGTGCCCGAGCGTCGCGTAGGCGAGATCGTCGTACGCGGTCCGTCGGTGATGGCGGGCTACTTTCGCCGTCCCGATGAGACCGCTGAGGCGTTGCGCGACGGATGGCTGCACACAGGCGATCTCGGCTATCTCGACGGCGGATTGTTGTGGGTCAGCGGCCGGCGCAAGGATCTGATCATCCGCAGCGGCCGCAACTTCCATCCCCACGATCTCGAGCGCCTCGTCCTTCGCGTCCCAGACGTCTTTCCGCTGGGCGCCGCGGCGTTCGGTTGCGACGTCTCCGGCAGCGAGAGCGCGGTGATCGTCGTCGAGACGGCGCTGCGCGATCCGGAGTCGCGAACTGCTTTGATCCGCGCGGTTCGCAAGTGCGTTCACGACGTTTTCCTTTTCAGTCCCGACGAAATCCGCCTCGTGCCTCCGGGCTGGATTCCCCGCACGACCAGCGGAAAAGTACGGCGGCATGAATGCCGCCGTCTTTATCTCGCCGAGCCCGTTGCGTAACTTGGTCACTTGCCTCCCCATGCGAGGTAGCGCAACGCGGAGATACTCGGGAGAAAGAAGAAAGCTCCGCCCTTCATCTGCACGAAGCGCGGCACGTTCGAGATCCGGCGCCTGGCCGGATTGCGAGGGATCTCCATCACATTCGTGCCGTCGCTATCGCCAATCACCGGGTCCTTTTGATTGATGCCACCCTGGAAGCCGGCGTTGTTGGCCCACGTCTGTTGCAGGAAGACGAACTGTCGCAGAAGATCGCCGTTGATGGCGATGAACAGCAGGCCGCGCCGTACGTTGTCCGCCTTCAGACGTCCGTCGTCGTTCTCCTTCACATAGTCGAGAAAGGGCCCGTACGAGAAACCGCGCCGGATGATGCGGTGGCGGGAAGTTTCCGTGAGCGAGATTTCGGGAGTTATGGGGACCGAGTCGCGCGGATTCGTTCGCCGTATGTGGGAAAGCACGGGGCAACCGTAGCCCTCGGGATCCTTGTCCAGATAGAGAAAGTTGTTGATCACGTCCGGCTTCGTGAATTCCGGATCGTCGCGATCCGGCGTTAGAGCGAGCGGAGCGCCGCTCGGCCACCGGCCGACCGCCTTCGATGCCAGCCATATCGTCTCTTCGGCGGTCTCCGCGTTGGCGCGCCAGAAGTTCCAGAAACCAGGAACATCCTGCTCGAGCTTTCGGAAGGCGAGGTACGTGCCGTTGCGCCCGAGATCGCGCCGGCTGGGATACATCACGGAGATTGCCAGCAATCCTTCCGGATCGTTCGCGGCGCGCGTTGTCGGTGAGCGTGCCGGCTGGCCGTAGCCGTCCGTGTGTGCCAGCACGATCTCGCCTGGTTCCACGGTGTCCTGGCCGGGCGGCTGCGGTTCACCGCTGCCGCGGATATACGGCTCAGAGATGCTGTCGTGAAAGTTGAAGTGCTCCTTGTCCTGCGGCAGACGGCCGCCATCCTCGGAGTGAACTTCGATCATTGCCCCTTTCCATAACGCCCGTTGCGCTGCGTGGAGCGCGTCGAGCGCCGTCTGATCGAGTGCGAAGAGCGCGACCATCACGTGAACCGGATCCGTTTTCGGTCCACCGAAATCCCACTTTTCGGGATCGCTGTCGTCCGTGTCGCCGAGCACGCGCGACATTGTGTTCTTGGCCATGCCTTCCTGGAACTCGGTGCTGAACGTGCCGAGTGTGTCTTGGCCGAGTTGCAGAGCGGTCAAGCCTGCATGGGTGAACGCGATCTGCAGCGCTTCAGTTTTTCCATGCTGCTTTACGGCAGTACTGACCTGCGGCAGAACGGCGCCGAGGTATCGCCTGGTCTCCGCCGCGTCCTCGATGCGAAGAAAGACGTAGCGCACGACCTGCAGGCGCTTGAACCCGTAGAGGATCATCGCCTGGATGTCGTAGCGGGACTCGTCGACGGTCGGTTCGGTATCTACGGCCATTTCGCATTCCCCTCTGATTAGAAGCGCCTCAGCCAGGCACCGAGATTGCGGTCGCCGAGGCGCGTGTTGAGGTCCTGTGCGATCTGCGTCGTGCTCACGATGCTGACCACCGTGTCGTCTTTGAACGCACTGTAGAAAAACTCGGTGGGAAGCTGATTGACGCGCAAAAACCAGCCGAAGCCATCGATGTCCTGCGCGCCGTCGAGCACGAGATCACGCGTCGGCGGAAAGTTGAAAGTGTTGGACCAGATCCCGGTCAGGTAGCCGCTGGTGCGGTCCACGAAATCGCCGACGTAGGCCGACCAGGGGCCGTCGAAGTTGCTCATGAACAACAGGCGTTGATGGTCGTCGATGTAGAGCCATCGCGCGAAGTGTACGGTGGCCACGTCGGCGAGGCGCCCGGCCGTCAGCGCGTGCCTGGCCAGGAAGTTGATGGCCCAGAGAACTCCCGACAGCGTCCAGTACCGCAGCTTTCCGGGTTTGACCTCCACGACGTGGGTCATCTGATTCTGCGTGATCTGATTCTCGATGGCCTGGAACTGCTGATTGAGCGCTTCGTTCTGCACGGGCGGTGGCGGCACGTAGGCTGCCGCATCCGCTCTCTCCTTTCGGCGGAGGAAGAACAGATAGGGAAAGAGAAGGAAGCGGGTGATCTTCGGGAATGCGTTCTCCAGGAACCACTGCACGGCTTTCGGGATGTTGTGGACCTTGGAGAAGTCCGCGAGGTACTGCCGCCATCCCTTGCCCATCGGCAGCGGACTCCCCGCCGGTGGCCTGAGCCGGACGATCAGCTTGTCGAAGATCGTGAGAAACGGGATCTTTCCGGCGCCGATAGGCGGCTTCTGCTCTCTGACAAAATCCTGGATGGCCTTGCGGACCTCCGCGGGCGACATCCTCACGAGCTTGCCGCTCTTGTCCAGAGGATCGAGCAATTCGGTCTGGATCCTTTCCCGAAGCGCAAGATTGGCCTTCGCGCCTTTGAGAGTGATCTGCTTATAGGCTGCGTAAAACGTGTTGATGGGACGGTTGTTGCTCTTCATGAAGCCCTTGAACGCGGCCGGATCGGAGATTCCCTGAGGCGGATAGCCATCGCATTTGCCGAAGACCTGATCGACGCCCGGTCCCATCCTGATCAGATCGTCGAGGTAAGAATCGAGAGGTCCGTCGAACGTCGCCTCGAAAACCAGGAGAGGCGGGTAATGCGGATCGTTGTCGAGAATCACGAGCCGGCCGAAGTACGTGCCGGTCTCTTTGATCCGCAATTGGGTCTGCTTGGTCACATGCCGGCCGAGGTTTTGTAGCAGTTCCTTCAGCGCGGCGTGTTCGCCGTACTTGATCTTCACCACGACGGTGATCGGCGTCGGTTGGGTCACCTTGGCCTCCTCAGTCGTAACGTTTGAAGACGACTTGCAAGCCGCTCTTCGGTGCCGAGAAGAGCTGCCCGCTCTCCATGCTCAGGTCCTGGCCGGGAACGAGCTCCCAGTCGTAGCATCGAAGAAGCAGGACGATGATCAGTTCTAAGAAGAAATTGGCCGGCTCTTCTCCGAGGCACCGGTGCCAGAGCTGCTCGCCGCCGCCGTGCGGAACGTAGCTGTTTATGGGAAGAGGCATCGGCGAGTCGGGGGCGAACCGTTCCGGTTGGAACTTTTCTGGCGCGATGAAAACAGCCGGGTCACGCATCGTGGCGTAGACGCTGGCGATCGCCAGCCAGCCTGCCGGGAGCTGATACCCGAGGTAGGACGTTGTCGTCGGAATACGCGCGAGGAACGTGAGCGGCAGAACAGGGTTGAGACGGCGTGCCTCCTTTGCCACCCAACGGACAAACGGCATGGCGTCCAACTGCTCGCGCGTCACAGCGCCGGCCGGAGAGTTGTCGAGCACTTCGCGCCGCGCGCGGGCCATGGCGTCGCGATTCTGTGCAAGCGACATTTGCACGAACGTGAGCTGCAGTGCCAAGCCGATATAGACCGAGAAATAGATGTGCAAGCCGTCGGTGCGAAGCGTGTCGTCGCTGAGCGGCGTCCCCGCATCCATGTTCGCCTGGATGACGCTCGTCAGCATGTCTTTGATAGGCCGCCCCTCGCGCAAGCGGTTCCGATGGAAGTCGACGGAGCGGCCGACCATCGCCAGCATGTTGTCGCGCGCCTTGAGGGCCTTGTGGTACGCCGTGAAAAAGAGATTGATCGGCAGGGCCGTCAATCCCTTGATGTACGTGTCCAGCCAGGCCTTGGTAGTTGGGTCGGCCGAGCCCGTCTCATCGCCGAGGACGAGCGCGTTCGCGGCGCCCTGACAGAGAAACTCGTTCTCCGTTCGCCAGGCGAAGGTGCGCATTCGCTCCCAACGCCCGATGTGGCGCTCCGCGCAGTTCTGCAGAAGCGGCAGCAGCTTCGCCATCTGCTCCGCTGTGACCGTGCTCAGATAGAGTGCCTTGCGCGTGCGGTGTTCTTCGCCGTCGACCAGCGGAATCGCCGTGTAATTGAACAGATCTTTGATGGGCGATGGGTTGGCGCCGGCGCGAACGATGCGCTCCGGGTTGTAGAAGAACGTCAGTGCCTCATGGCCTACGAAGCAGATGACTTTGTTTCCGCCGAAGCTGGTCTTGAACACCGGACCGTACTTCTGGTACCGGCTGAGGAAGAAGCCGCGGTTGTCGCGCAGCAGCTCCAGGCTTTGCCCGATGAACGGAAGCCCCATCGATCCGGGCGGAAGAGGAAGTGTGGCGGGATCTGGGTCGGTCATTCCTCACCTTCTCTCTGTCAGTAGCGGGGCAGGCGGCCCCGCCGGCGCGAGCGCGATTGAAACGCCTGAGGCCGAATCCATCGCGCGTGCTTCGAGTGCGAGCGCGCGGACTGCTGCCACGCATCGCTCCATGGCCTGTTTCTGGGTCAGCGGTCTGCTTCCTTCGGCTCGAAGATCTTCGACCACCACCTCGGAGCCGAACAAGACGCGCACCGGATGGCGGCTCGGCCGGAAGTTGTAGAGATACTCGGTCAGCGGGTTGTCGCCGATGCCGACTACAAAGACGGGCAGAACCCGCGCGCCCGGCGCCTCAAGCGCGATTTTTCCGACGCCCGGCTTCGGGTCGATGATCTGGTACGGGTCGTCAGTGCGGTTTCGCGTACCTTCCGGATGGATGCCGATGACGCGCCGCGCGCGCCGCAATTCATCGCAACAGCGGCTCACGCTCCAGTCGTTGACGCGGCGGCGCGCCGCGTCCCGGAAGATCGGCGGGAACATTCCCATCCCCGCGGAAACTAGATTCAGGAGGATGCCGGACAAATGGTCGTAGAAATACGCCGAGCGCACGGGAAAGAAAAAGTGCCTCAGCAGCCCGGCATGCCATCGCACCAGCGCGGTCACGGCGAAGAAGTCGTAGCGCGAGCGGTGGTTCGCGACCAGGATCAGCGGCGTCCGCGCGCCCATGCCGCGGAGGTGATCGAGTCCGCGCGTGTCCAGCCGCCGCCCGATCGCCAGAAAGACCAGAGGCGTGATTACGAGGAGGTTCCAGAGAGTCGAGGCCAGCTTCATCCGCCGCGCCACGAGATCTGCCAGCCGCACGCCGAACCGTTCGGTGCGTGTGAGCAGGCGGGCCTGTTCCGCGGTCATCGAGAGCACGCATCCTCCGCCGGGGCGTCCGCCGCGAGACTCCAATGCGTAACAGCCTCGAGCTCCTGGTCGAGGAAGAGGCGTTTGCACGCCGATCGCTGCACTTTGCCGCTTGGAGTGAGAGGCACGCCGCGCGGCCCGACGAGCACGATTGTGTGCACCTGCAGGTCGACTGCATCGGCTACGCCGCGGCGGATTGCCAGCAACATATCGCCGGGATCGCCGGCGGCGTCGCTGTCGACTTCCTGCACCACGACCAGCCGGTCGGTGTCGCCGATAACGACCGTGAATGCCGCAGCCGAGAACGGCCGCAGCGCGGTATGGCTTTCCCACGAGGCGCGCTCGATGTCATGCGGGTAGTAGTTCCGGCCTCGCACGATCAGTACGTCCTTCAACCGGCCGGTTACGTAGAGGTTGCCTTCATGAAGAAAGCCGAGGTCGCCGGTGCGAAGAAATGTCCCGTCGTGACCCGTCAATCGCCCGCCGAACGCATGGGTGTTCTCCTGCGGGCGGTTCCAGTATCCCTGGGCCACGCTCGGTCCGTGCACCCAGATCTCGCCGACGCGTCCCGCGGCGACTTCTCTAGACACGATCGGATCGACGATCCGGACTTCCTGATCATCCGCGGGGTAGCCGCAATTCACGAGTCGGTTGCCGGAGCCGTCCTCGGCGACGTGCGCACGCCCTTCCTGAATGGACTTGTTCTCGAAACGCGGCGCGTTGAACACCGTCCCCTTCCGTCCGCCGGTCACCGCGAGCGTTCCTTCGGCGAGCCCGTAGCAGGGATAGAAGCTCTCCGCGCGAAAGCCCCACGGCGCGAAGAAACGCGCGAACCGCTCGAGTGTGTCCGGTCGTATCGGCTCGGCGCCGTTGAAGGCCAGATCCCACGAGCTGAGATCGAGCCCTTCGCACTGTTCCGGCGTGATCCGCTTCAGGCAGTGGTCGTAGGCGAAGTTCGGACCGCCGCTTGTCGTTCCGCGATACTTCGTGACCGCACGCAGCCATCGCTGCGGCCGGGTCACGAACGCCGCCGGCGACATCAGCGTGCATGGGAATCCGGCGTACACGGGCTGGAGGATGCCGCCGATCAAGCCCATGTCGTGGTATGGCGGCAGCCAGATCACGCCGCGGCTGGCCGCATGGTGTCCGAACTGCCGGCAGATAAATCCGGAGTTGTGCAGAAGGTTGCCGTGGCTGAGCATTACGCCGCGCGGAGCGGAGGTCGAGCCGGAGGTGTACTGGAGCAACGCCAGCGAGTCGCGGCGAAGATCGGGCTCGCGGAAGGCATCCTCCTCGCCCGGCGCTTCGGCGCCCGTGACGATCCATCGCGTCGAGCGCAGCACCGGCGCCTGATCGAACAGCTTCTCGGCCGCGGCGCGGGTCTGGGCATTTGTCAGCACGACCATCGGACGCGCGTCCTCGATCATCGCGGTCAGCCGCGGCAAGGTGCGATTCAAGCGCGCCGGGTGATACGCCGGCACTGCCACGATGCCGCCGCGAAGGCAAGCGAAAAGAGCGCACAGGTAGTCGATTCCCGGCGGAAAGAGCAGCAACGCACGCTCGCCGGCCGCGCCCGCGGTCTGCAACATTGCACCGATTGCGCGCGCCCGCCGGTCGAGCTCGCCGAAAGTCAGCGACGACTCCTCTTCGTCCTCGTTCAGAAACGAGAAGGACCAGCCGTCGTGGAGCTCGGCGGCACGAGCGGCCAGCACTTCGCTGAAGCTGCGCCATCCGAAGCGCTCGTGAGGCGCCTCGGTCATTTGCTCGACTCCGGCAAGAGAGCGAGTGGCCGCGGGATGGGTTGCGTCGGCTTCAGATGGTGCTCGGCGTGGAGGTAAAAGTTGAAGGTCAGCATGTTGATGACCTTCCACAGCCCGGTGCTCAGGCTGCGCGTATCCTGCCCGCGCCCGGCGGGCAGGCCTTCGTGGGTGACCCAGTTGAAATGTGCAACCAGCAGATGGCTGACGATCGTCGGAATGATCCAGAAGAGGAGGCACCACCACACGCCGCGAGCGCCATGTCCGGTAAGCCACTGCCAGACCATGATCGCGATCGCCAGCAGGGTCGGCGGCACGGTGGCGGCATAGAAACGCCGCGGCTGCCACACTGCCCGGGCGATGCGGAAGTAATGCGTCAGCAGATAGGGCACCATCGCCCTGTCGACGCGATGGGGATCGAGCTCCGTGTTGGGCGCGCGGTGATGCTGCATGTGCGCCACGCGCCATCCCTCGAAATGCACGAGCTGCATCGAGCCGAGGATCGTGCCGACAAAACGGTTCAGCTCGCGCCGCCGGAACATACTGGCGTGGACACAGTTGTGGATCGCGATCTGCCCGAGGTAGTACAGATAGCAGACTAAGACGACCAGTCCAACGGTGACCGCCGGAGATGCGGGCATGGCGTCACATCTTTCCCGTGTCGCAGCTCGGAGCCTGCTGAGCGGCCAACTCGTCGATCACTTCCTGCGGCACCGCCGGAGTGCGGGACTTGAAGTAGCGGTCGACGAGCTGCGAGTACTCCGAAACCGCGCGCTTGTCATAAGCG
>DASQGS010000171.1:0-9255 GCA_035632455.1 Thermoanaerobaculia bacterium
TGGCGGCCTTGTGAGCCTCAGAGAGCTGGTATTACAGGCCAACCGTCTGGCGTCGATTCCCTCGTCCATCGGCGACTTGTCTCGTCTGTCGATCCTCGACTTGAGGCACAACCGGCTGACCGAGATTCCAGAGTCGCTGGGCCGCCTGCATCAATTGACGCATCTCGACCTGCGTGGGAACAGACTTCTGTCTCTTCCCGACAGCATTGCCGGCCTGCCGAATCTCGAAAAGCTGGATTTGCGATGGAACAAACTCTCTGCGAAGCCGCGATGGATCGATTCTCTGGAGCAGCGCGGATGCATGGTGTTGTTGTCGTGAGCGTGCTTGCTACTGGGTGTCGAGAGGGCGCTTCGATTCCCCCTCCCATTTACCTACGCCCCTGCCGGTCATTCGCCGGTGTACGATGGCCGAGCCGCTCACCTGCCCGGGCCGGCCTGCTCGAGCGCGCGCGCCACGGACGCCAATGTCCAAGCAACCCGAAGATTGCACTGCCTTTGAAAGTCCGGCGCCTTCCGGCGCCGCCGCGGACAAGGGCCTGCGAACGTACGTGCTCCGCTCCCTCCTCCGAACCTTCATCGCATTGACAGGCCTGATCGCGCTCATCGGCCTGATCGCGGGGAACTACGCGCGAGCCGCCATAGCAGCCACGGGCGCGATCGTTTACGTTGTGATTCTCCTCGCGCTCGATCGCCTCGGCCCGCGGCGCGCCGGGTACCTCTGCACGTTCTGGTACTTCGCGCTCGCGACCGGCGCCATGGCCGCCGGCAGGGGCTTCCACGACATCACGATCGTTCTCTTTCCCGCCGGGATGCTGATCGCCGCCATTCTGCTCGATCGCAGGCACGTGCTGCCGATGATCGTCATCGCGGTCGCCACGGCCGTGGGAGTCGGCGGCGCGCGGACGTTTTCGTTCTGGGATTCGCTCGAGGCGAGCACTCCGACTGGAATGGAATTGGGAGTCCTCTTCCTCCTCCTTCTGGTCTCGGGTGTGTTGGCCTACCTGATCGTGGGAAGCCTTCAGGAATCGATCGCCGAGAGAGCGCGTGCGGAGCGAGCTCTCGAGCAAGGGAAGGAAGACCTCGAAGCTCGGAACGAGTCGCTGCAGATCGTCGGCGAGCTCGCGCATCGACTGCACCGCAGCCCGGAGATCGAGGCCATCGCCGGCCAGACCATCGACGTCCTGGTCCACCATCGCCAGCCACCGCTCGTCGGCTTCTATCTTCTCGACGACGCCGGAATGCAGCTCGACTTGATCGCCTGCCACGGGTTCACCGAGGAGGAGATCGCCCTCGGATCACGCCTGCCGGTGGCGGGAAGCCTGAGCGGGGTCGCGGTCCGCGAACAACGCCTCGTCGTCTCCGATGATCTCCCGCACGACGAACGGCTGCGCGCGCCCACGATCGCGGCGCTGGCAACGCGCGGAATCACGAAGGCATTGGCGGTGCCTCTGATATTTGGCGGGAGGGTGCTCGGCACGATGAGCCTTCTGTACACGCACCAGCGCACGCTGACGCAGCTCGATCTCGACACCTTCCAGGCTGTCGGTCAGACCGTAGCACTGGCGATCGCGAATGCCCGGCATGTCGCGGGGTTGGAGCATCAGGCCTATCACGATTCCCTTACCGGCCTCCCGAACCGGGCCGGACTTCATCGCCGATTTCTCAAGCTGCGAGGCGAAGAGCGAATTGGTTTCGTGCTGCTCGATCTCAATCGCTTCCGCGAGATCAACGACGCCCTCGGACACAACGTCGGAGATGGGATCCTCATCCAGATTGCATCGCGTCTCACAAGAAGCGGCGCAGAGCGGCGAGCAGAAACGTTCCGCCTCGGTGGAGATGAATTTGGTGTGCTGCTCCTCGACATCGCAGGCCGCGACGACGCGAAGGCCGGCGCCCACGAGATGCTGGCCGCGCTTCACGAGCCCTTCGACATGGCCGGCATCTCGCTCGAGGTCGGCGCAAGCGCCGGCATCGCCTACTATCCAGAGGATGGCGGCGACAGCCACAAGCTCCTGCGTTGCGCCGACATCGCCATGTATCACGCCAAGCATGTTGCCGGTGGCGTCGCCGAGTACTCGCAGCAGTTCGACGAGCACACGCCGGCGCGCCTGGCCATGACCGCGGAGCTCGGCAAGGCCATCCGCGAGGGCGAGATCGATATCCATTACCAACCGATCGTGGCGCTCGACAGCGGATCTGTGGCCGGTTTCGAAGCTCTCGTGCGCTGGCCTCATCCGCGGCTGGGACTCCTCTGGCCCGCCGACTTTCTCCCGCTCGCCGAAGCGACCGACATGATCCATGCCCTCACGTACTGGGTGGTCGAGAACGCGCTCGTGCAGCTCCGGGAATGGAGATTGAAACGGCCGTACCTCACGATGGCCATCAACCTCTCCGTTCGAAGCCTGCTGGACCGGAACTGCTCGCAGAGGCTCGAGGAGATCTTCCGCAAAGTCGGCGTCGACCCGAGCTGCGTGGAGTTCGAGCTGACCGAGACCGCGGTCATGACCGATCCCGAATCGGCGCTGGCCATTCTCGGCCGCATCACGGATACCGGAGCGCGCTTGGCGATCGACGATTTCGGCACGGGCTACTCCTCGCTGACATACCTCCGTCGTTTTCCGGTGAGCGTGATCAAGATCGACCGCACGTTCGTCACCGACATGGCCGCCGGCGGACCGAGCCTGGCCATCGTGCGCTCCACGATTCAGCTCGCCCGAAGCCTCGGCCTGACCGTCGTGGCCGAGGGCATCGAGGATCGCGAGACCGCCGACACGCTGCGCGGCATCGGCTGCGACTTCGCCCAGGGCAACTACTTCGCGCCTCCCGGCCCGGCCGCCGAGGTCGATCCCTGCCTCATGGACTCGCGGCCGTTCGCGTTGTGGCTGGAACGGGCGAGCTAGAGCATCGTCATCCTGAGCCGGCGAAGCCTCCGGAGGGGACGTAGCGCGGCGAAGGATCTCCTCGCGAGAATCACGATTTATGTCAAGGAGATCCTTCGCCGTCTCCGCGGCTCAGGATGACGGTTTCCTACTTCCCCCCGCTCCGCAATTCCTGAACATGCGCTGCCTTTACGGTGGTTCCGGCGCTGAGATTGGAATCGGTGAATGAGATCGCACTGAGCCCGAGCGCGGTGCGGGCGGGAGTGAGCGCCGAGCGCAGCTCCTGGAGGTGAGTCGCTTTCACCAGCATGCCGGTGCTGAGATTTGAATCGGTAAACGTCATGGCACCGAGGCCGGCGGCGGCTCGCATCAAATTCACGGCTTGTCTCAGCTCGGTGACGTGGACGGCCTTGATGATCGTGGCGGTCGCGATCAGCGGATCGTCCGTGAAGACGATGGTCGTCGCCGCATCCGGAGCACTGAACGGAGAGGTCCGCGAGGATGAGTCGATGGCCCTGACTTTGTACAGGTAGGTCGCACCGGCGCTGACGGAGGTGTCCGCATAGTTCAACGCCGCGGTCGTGGTCAGCGTCGTGTAGCCGCTTGCAGCCGAGGCGCGCACGATCTCGTATTGCGCCGCGCCTGGAGAGGCGTTCCATGACACGTTGACCTGCGTGGTCGTCACCGCGGTGGCGACGAGACCGGCCGGTGTCGCTGGTCCTACGGCGACGAATCGCGATCCGGTGATTGTTCCGTCAGCCGTATCGGTCGCGGTGACCGTTTGCGCGCCGGCTGTTCGCAGCGTGATTCCGGCAGGAAACACATGCGTTCCCGAGTCGGCGGCGCTGAAGGTGTAGTTCGCCGGCAGCGTGGCGGACCCGTCGGAGGAGGTGAAGTGAATCGTGCCGCGATAGCCGGTGGCGACGTTGTAGCTCGAATCGTACGCCGTGATCGTCGCGGTCGTCGGATCGCCCGCTCCCAATGTTCCGGGCAGTGCGGTGACCAGCGACACGGACGGCGCCCAGCCTCGCTGGATGACCTCGAAGTCGTTTGCCGTCAGCGATGAGAACGCCGGGTTGAGAACGCCATTGTCCCACCGCGTGTCGTACGTGCCACTGACGTACATGTCCGAGCCGTTGTCGGCGACGATGAGGCCGTACTTCTTGAATGCTCGGAAGATCTTCTGCACGTCGGCGGGATATGACGAGATGTCTTTGCTCGCTTTCAGCCGCAAACGCGCGCCCATCGGCAGCGCGCCCGTGGTTGATCCGGCGTTGTGCGAGGCCGGGAAGACGTATCCGTTCGAGCTCCGGACCGTGACTCGGAAGGCGTGGCCGATCTCGGCCGTTCCCGCGACTTCGTCGTATCGCACGAGTCCGGGCAGGATGGCCAGTCCGGCGGCATCGGCCGAGGTCCAGGTGTCGGGCCGCCGGTTGTTCGCGCTCATATCGAAGAACGCGCCCGATCCCGCCTCCCAGCCGCTGCCATTGAACCAGACGTGGTAGAGCTCGTAGAGCGCGTTGTTCGTCTTGTCGACGATCAGCATGTGCCGGTCCATGGAGTCGCGCTGGTCCACGTTTCCGGGCTGCCCTCCTTCCACCCATCCGTTCAATGTGATCGCTTCGATCGGGATCGGATAGAAAGGGAACGACTGGTTCGTGCCGTGATCGACGCCGTCGCTCTGGTCCCCGAACTCCATGAAAGTCACGGTCAGCTTCGCCTGGTTGCCGTCCACGATGATGAAAGGGAATCCATAGACGTCGCCTCCGCCGGCGTCGCCTCCGAAATCGGGATGAAGGCCTCTTGCTTGTCCGATGAATTGGATGAAGCCGGCGGAGCTCGAATCGACCGGAGCAAGGCTGATGTCGGTGTTCCACCAGTTGTTCGGAGGAAAGAGCGGCAACGGGAGAGGAATGGGGCCGCCCTCAGTCGCGGCGATGAGTTGCAACGGCACGAGGATCAGGGCGAATGCAATTGCGAGGCGACTGAGCATGAGGCATTGTTGTCGCGCCGGGTGAAAGGCTTTGTGAGGGTTCTCACGATAACTCCATCCAACGCGGCCGCAAGCGAGAAATCCGGCGAAAAACCGGGCAGTCAGGATCGTGCGCGCCTGGCAGATATCCGATGCTCATCAGAAACGAATGCGTGATCTCACCGCCGGTGAAGACGAACTGCTTTTTGAAAGTCTTGACCCACTCTTCCTTCGTTCGAGGGTGATGGGCGTCGAGCCATCCGGCGAAGGAGCCGTGGGTATTGCGGATGGTCAGGATGCGCTTCGCGTTCTCGATCGCGGCGTCGATCTTCATCCGGTTGCGGATGATGCCTTCGTTCCGCATCAGCCGTTCCCGCTGGCGCGCGTTCATACGTGCGACGCGGGCGACGTCGAACCCGAGGAAGGCCTCGTGGAATGCATCGCGCTTCTTGAGGATCGTGAGCCACGAGAGGCCGGCCTGGTTCACTTCCAGCATCAGGCGCTCGAACAGACGATCGTCGCCGGCGATCGGGAAGCCGTACTCCTTCTCGTGATACGGGCCGTGATACGGGTGGCCTGGTGCGATCGTGCAGTAGGACATGGCGGTGATAAGCAGTGATCAGTGGTCAGTGGTAGTCAGTAGTCAGTGGTGGTCAGTGGTCAGTGGTCAGCACGATAGTCACGGTTTTTCGCCGGCGCCCACAAATACCGGTGTGATATCGACCGGGATGTTCTTCAGCAGAGCATTGACGCCGGCCATCTCCGGCGTCTCCTTGCCGTATTTCTCGATCAGCGCCTTGGCGCGGTCGAAGTTGCCGGTGGCCTCGATCGTCAGCAATTCCGTGGCCAGCGACTTCACTCCGTCGCGCATTTTGTCGAGATCGACGCGATACCGGCCGCCCGTTGTCGGGACGATCGCCTCTTTCTCCCGGAGCCAGTTCCACTGCACCGCCGTTCCACGCCCGTGGGCCTCGGCGACGCCGAATCGCGTGCTGCGGAACATCAAGCCCGCGTACGTGACCAGGAGCTGCTTCTCGTCGAACGCCGTGACCAGTCCGTGCTTCTGCGCGTAGAGGATGTTCCAGATCCCGAGCACGTCCGCTTTGCACTCCTCGATCGTCGAGTAGAGATTCTTCAGCGGGATGCGCGCTTCAACGCGCTCGCCGCCGGGCAGCGTGACATAGCCCGGTCCGAGGGCGTGGGAAAGCTCGTGGAACAACACGTGATTGAAGAAAGCGTCAAACGAAAGAGAATCCACTTGAGACGGGTCCAGCACGCGGAGGGCGATCGGCTTGCCGCTCTGCCGGAACTTCGCGTCCATCACGTTCTTCAGCAGGACCTTCTTCGAGCCCTTCTTCTCGCGAACAAACTCGTCGTTCGGGAGATTGAAGGCCGCGGTCTGTACGCCGCGCCGCGCGTCGCCGGCGGTGAAGATCTCCTGCACCACACGGATCGGCGAGTCGGAGCCGCGATTGGGATTCTTGTACTCCTCCGGCTCGGGAAGATCGCGCTCCATGTCCGAGAGATGCTTGGCGTACACCGCGAGCTTCTCGCTCTCCGGCTTGTCGACGACGGTCACGAACGATTCGAATGAGGCCTTGTAATTGAACAGATCATCCTCGTACACCTCGTACGGTCCGATGACCACCTCGATCGGACCGGCGAGGTCCATCCACGCCATGTCGCTCTCGCGATAATTGTCCGAGAGGAACGCATCGGCGCATTTCGTGAGGTAGGTGCGGAGCGCCTCGTTCGTCGTCAGCGCCGCCGCCTCCCGGAGCTTCTGCGCCGCGGGCACGAGCTTGTCCGCGTAGTATTTCGAATAAGGAATGGCCTTCAGCGCCGCGCCATCACGGCGGACCACTGTGAGCAGCCCTTGCAGCGCGTCCTTCTGATCGGGATGGGCGGCGACGTACTTCTCGAGCTCTTCTTTCGTGAGATCGGTGGGATAGAACCCGCTTCCGTCGGGCTTCTTGCCGGCCGGTCCGAACGGCGCGATGAACGGAACATTTTGATCGAGCCGGTCCCACCGGCCTTTGTTGGCGACGAAGCAATCGTAGCCGGCGCGATCGAGCGGCGATTGGCCGGCCTGTTTCTCGAGTTGCGTGCGGACGGCTACGTTCTCTTCAGCGACTTGGCGCCAGTAGATCTCCTCGATCAGCTTCGATGCCTCGACGAGCTTGGACACGACCTGCCGCTCGTTCTCATTCAACAGCGATCGATCGTAGTCGATCACGGTGCGGGGAAGCTGAGCCAGGCGAGCGGGCGTGTCGGGCGCAACAGCAAGCTTCGCCGCGGCGGATGTGGCGGGAACCACCGGCGTCGAGGACGCTGGCGGAGTTGTCGTGGTCTGGCAGGCGACGGCAAGCGCAATCATCGGAAGAAGGGCGACTCGTTTCATCGGGGGCTCCAATCGAGCGAAGTGGCCGCGACGGCGACCTGTCGAGAACGCGTGATTGTATTCGCACGGCGGGCCGGGAGATCAACAGGGGCGTCGCGGTCAAACCAGGCTCAGCTCGAAATCGGGCGGATCCAGCATCGCTTGCTTGACGGCGCAGTGCGCGACGGCGCGTTTGATCGGCTCCAGGTACTTCTCCGGAAACCTTTGCGGAAGCCGCAACTCGATTCGAAGGACCGACAATCGCTTCGTCTCTTTGTCCCGGATCGGATCGAGCGTCAGGCCGAGCCCTTCGGTATCGATGTCGCGCTCCTGGCAGAAACGAAGCGCGTAGAAGCCCATGCAGGTCGCGATGGATGCGAGGAAGAGATCGAACGGCGACACTGCACTGTCGGTCCCGCCGGCGGGCAGCGGCTGATCCGTGTGAATTGTGTGCCCCTTGAACGTCGCGTCGACGCGGACGCCGCCGGGGAACGAGATCGTCATGGTCATGGGGAACATCCATTGCTCAGCCAGGCGGCGTCGAAGTCGACGGCGTATCTCCCTTCGGCGTACTGCGAGACGATCACCCAGTTCTGACTCCGTTTCGGGCTCGGGCGTCCGCTGTAAACCGCCGCGCCGCCGTTGTTCAAATCGAGCATCATCCATCCGCCGACGTCGCCGGTCGGCGAGACCATCGGCGGAAACACCAAGGAGTTGGTCGGTGGCGCGGACGTCTCCGGCAGCGAGATCGTGATCACCGGAGCCGGGGAGATGATCGGCCCATTCGGCTGGGTCATCGGAAACTCGTGCTCGTCGAATCGGGTGACGTCGGTAACTGCCAGCGCGGAGTTGCGCGAGTACTGCGAGCACGCCGCGGCAGCTCCCGTGATTCCCTCGCGCCAGATCTTGAAATTCGTGTTGAAGCTGCTGGTGCCGCCCTGAATGTAGCGCGCCGCAAACACTCCCGGCAGTGGCTGGCGCCGGTCGATCGTGCGCGGAAAACCGACGGCTTGGTTCGTGTAGCGATCGTAGAACGTGAACGGAAGGTTCGTGCCAGGCACGGAGCCGGCCGTCCCGCCTTCCGGTGTCGCGCGGATGTGGACCAGGGGATTGCCGCCCGCGAAGTTGCCGATCGCGGCGTTGGGGTTGACTTGCTCGTAGTCGCCGATGAGCACGTTGTCGAACAGGATCTCCCCGGTGAAATAGCTCGATGTCGTCGGCAGCGTGGACGAGCAGGTCGACGAGACGTCGATCGTCACATATCCGACGGCGTTCGTGTGGACGCCTCCGATCCTCGACGAGCCGCACGAGCTGTAGAGTCCGGTGGTCAGGCCCGTGCGGACGTCGGCCAGGAGCTGATCGGGAATGAAGCCGGGGAGAATGTTGCAGGCGTCTCCGGCCGTGGCATTGAAGTTCGGATTCGAGTCGTTCGGCATCGAGAACGGACCCTCTCCGGCGCCGTTCGTCACGCCGATCTCGGAGCCGATCACGCCGCCGCCGATGATGTCGTACATGTTGATGCCCTGCACGGCATACCCGGTCAGGAACAGATTGAAATCGAGGAGCGGAAAGGACCAGTCGCTCCAGATGGTCACGTGCGCGATCTGCGGAAGGTTCGTGACGTTCGTGATCGTGAACAGCGTCGTCACCCTTTCGCCCTGCGGACTCGTGAAATCGACTTCGAAGTACGGGAGAAGAAGTGTCGCCGCCGGCGCGACGCTGATCGAGCAATCGTCATCGTTGTTGGTCGTCGCCGGCGCAGGTCCAGGCGACACCGCGTCCGCCGCCTGGCGGTGACGCTCGACGGCCCATCCCGCCGGGGCGGCGAGAAGGACGATGATGGCACCGATGGTGATTGTTGACTTCATGATCGACTCTCCCGGCAAAAGACGATGGCGAATTGCGGCGCGGACAATACCGGCAATCGAGGCGGAAAGAAAGCTCCGAAATTCAGGCGCGTAGGGCCCAGCCGCGCTGGGCTGTAGCGCCGAAAGGCGCGTCAGAGCTGAAGCCCAGGGCGTGGG
>DASQGS010000172.1:0-8598 GCA_035632455.1 Thermoanaerobaculia bacterium
CCATGTGTTGATGCCCGACTGGTTGAGATACGGCTCCAAACTGGTCGTGGGTACGCGAATCGATAAAGTATCACCGGTCAGCTTGAGCTCCCATGAATCGATCTGCGCAACAGGAAAGTCCGGAATCTTCGCAGTCGGTACGACCGCGAAGGGCGCCTGATCCGGAAAGACTGCGACAGCGATTACATCTTGCCCATTGAGCATGAGGGTGTAGTTGAATGACTCGTTTGTCGATCGGTCCGGATTCGGAACCGGGGCCTTGAGCGTGAGCGTGATGCCGGCAAGCGTCCCACCATAATCATCGAATGTCGCCTTGGACGCCTGTAGATGCGTAGGAATATCCGTTGCCGGCACTCCATTGGCGGTCTGACGCGTAAACGTCTCCGTACCGGTGTTAACGCCCACAAGGCCGTCGTCCACGGGAAGCGATTGATAAGAGAGTTGAATCTCGCCGGTATCCGTGAAGAGCTCGATCTGGAATGTACATGGTGTTTGAGAGTGACGGCTGATGAGGTTCTGCCAGGTGACGACAACCGAGTGCGCCTTGTTCTTCGTGATAATGCGTGCGGTGGCTGGATAATAGAAGAGCTCATACCAGACGGCGACTGTGGGAATGTGAAACATCGAGCTCACGACGGTGGGGTCGTAGTTGACCTGTGAACTGTCGGCGTTGCCGAAGGCCACCGCTCCCCATGTCGATACACTCAACGTCGTGTATTGCTGGCCGCCGATAGAAAACGGCACGGGAAGAGCGTAGCGGACGTAGTTGGCGTCGAGGAACCCAAGAATCGGCCGGGCCGAGCCGTCGTACAGCACGCTTCCTTGGGATGGATCGTCGAACTGGTATGCGACGCGCTGCACCATGTATGTGTTCGTCGCGGTCGGTGTGAAATGAAATGTCGCCGGAGCCTGCAATTTCGCCGGAAAGCCCGGCCAATAGGAATTACCATCGTCCTCGAGAACGCCGATTCCGTGGGCCACCGAGAAACTCTGGAGGGGCAACGCCGCCAATCCGCCGGTGGCGGGCAGGGCATCGGTCGCCCTCAACGTCGAAGGAGGACCCGGGTTGACGACGTCAACCGGTTGCGCGGAGAGGCTGATGGAGAATAACAAGAGCGTTCCCGCGAGCGCCGCTCCGATCCGGTAGTTCCGGCAACGCTGTAGCCTGATGCCCGGCCAATCCGAATAGCGAGAATACATCCATACAAATGCGACAGCAGCGCCCATGATGCTCTCCTGCGATTTATGTCTTGGCGGTCAACATACTCCCCCGCCGGGACCGTGGCAACACGATCGTGGGGACGCTCTTTTCCCTGGCCGCAGCAGATATCGGTGTAAGTTCCACACATCCCTCTGTGGCGCAGTGAACGGCCGTTTTCGCATAAGATGAGCCGCGCAAGCTGCCGTGCGGATCGCGGCGGAGGGCTTCAGGTGCACCGGCGGAATCTCGGAGACATGCTGCTGGCTGCGAACCTCATCGACGAGGTGCAGATGCAGATTGCCCTCGCGGAGCAACGCCGCAACGGCCGGCGATTCGGCTCGACGCTTGTGGAGCTGAAGTTCATCGACGAGAACGTCCTGGCCGCGTTCCTTTCGAAACAGATCGACGTGCCGTGTATCAGCCTCCTTCACATCGATGTTCCGAAGAAAGTCGTACGCAAGCTTCACCGCGCTATCGCCGTGGAATGTCAGGCCGTGCCAGTCCGTATCGCCGACGACCGGCTCGAAGTAGCGATGGTCGATCCCACCGACCTGGAACTGCTTGAAAAGCTGGAAATCAGCGTGGGCATGACCGTGTCGCCGCTGATCGCGCCTCAGAGCTCGATCGTCTCGATGATCGACAAGTTCTATCCGCTGGAGCAATCGCCTGAGGACACGCTGTCGGTCCGGCACCGCGGGTCCGGCGAGACGCCCATCGACCCGATTTTCCGCGACTTGATCGACGATCTCGAGAGCGGCGATCTCGAGAAGCGCCTGGCCGGCATCGAGGCGAGCCTCGATCGGATCTGGACGCTGCTGGAGCGGATTCTGCGCCATCTCGAGATTCGCGACGGCGTGCCCCGCCACGATCAATAGACGTCAAGAATGCCAGAACCTTCGCTGTTCCTCGGGAATCCCTGCCGGTGTTACCCTTCCGCCGCGAAACTCGCAGCGAACCGATGGGGATGGTCGCCACGACTCCGTCCGCAGTGGCGCGGCGCCATCGAGGCCCCTGGCGCGGCGTCATCGTCGATCCTGCATCGCGAACACCATGACCGCTGAACTGCTGCTTCAGAAGTTCGGCTACCTGGCCGTCTTCGTCGGGACGTTTCTCGAAGGAGAGACGATCCTGGTCATGGCCGGCTTCTTCGCCGAGCGCGGTCATCTCGAGATCATCCTCGTTATCCTCGTCGCCTTCCTCGGCGCGTACCTCGGCCACGTCTTCTGGTTCTGGCTGGGCCGCGCGAGGGGAATCCGTATTCTCGAGCGCTTCCCGCACTGGAAGGATCACTTCGGCAAGGGAATCCGGCTGTTCGAGCGCTACGGCGCGCCGGCCATCTTCATCACGCAATGGCTCTATGGATTGCGGATCACATGCGCGGTAATCATCGGCGTCTCGAAGATCTCCACGGTCAAGTTCCTGGTCTACGAAGCGATCAGTTGCGCGCTCTGGTCCGTGACGATTGCGCTGGCCGGTTTCTACTTCGGCCGCGCCGTAGAGAGGATTCTCGGTAAGGCCGCCCACATCGAGAAATGGGGCCTGGCCTTCCTGCTCATCGCTGCCTTGGTGATATGGGGATACCACCGATGGAAGAATCGAACGACATCATCGTAGAGCCCAGCCGCGCTGGGCCGAGCCGCGCGGAGATCTGCAACCGATTTGCCGGTTGACACAGCGGCCCAGCGCGGCTGGGCCCTACGAGCAGCGCGGCTATCCTTCGAAATGTCTCTGCTCCAGCTCCGCCTGAGCCGCAGCCAGTCGAGCCACGGGCACGCGGTAGGGTGAACACGAAACGTAGTCGAGCTTGCAGGTGCGGAAGAAGCGGATCGAGTCGGGATCGCCGCCATGCTCGCCGCAGACACCGACCTTCAGCTTCGCGTTCGCACTTCGGCCGCGATCCGTTCCGAGCTTCACCAACTGCCCGACGCCTTCCTGGTCGATAGATTCGAACGGGTCTTTCGGCAGGATCTTCTTGTCGACGTATTCCGGCAGGAACGTTCCTGCGTCGTCACGCGAGTAGCCGAACGTCATCTGGGTCAGGTCGTTTGTGCCGAACGAGAAGAACTCCGCGATGTCCGCCAGTTTGTCGGCGATGAGCGCGGCGCGCGGGATCTCGATCATCGTTCCGACCACGACCGGGACTTCGACGCCGCGCTCGTGGATGACCTCGGCGGCCACGCGCCGCACCATCTCCGTGGTCATGGCCAGTTCCTTGACGGTTCCGACGAGCGGGATCATCACCTCGGGGCGAACGTCGATTCCCTCCTTCTTGAGGTCGCACGCGGCCTGGAAGATGGCTCGGGTCTGCATCTCGTAAATCTCGGGGTACGTAATGCCGAGGCGACAGCCGCGGTGACCGAGCATCGGATTCGTCTCGTGGAGCTGCGAGACCTTCGATCGCAGCTCGACGAAGCCCCAGCCCATATCGCGGGCCACCGTGGAGATCTGACCCTCCGTCTGAGGCAGGAACTCGTGCAGCGGCGGGTCGAGCAGCCGGATGGTGACCGGCATTCCGTTCAGCTCGCGGAAGATGCCCTCGAAATCGCCACGCTGGAAAGGCAGCAATTGGGCCAGTGCTTTGCGCCGTCCCTTCTCGTTGCGGGCGAGGATCATCTCGCGAACGCGAAGGATGCGCTCTTCGGCGAAGAACATGTGCTCGGTGCGGCAGAGGCCAATCCCGTGCGCGCCGAACAGGCGAGCGACGCGCGCGTCTTGCGGCGTGTCGGCGTTCGTCCGCACGCCGAGGGTCCGGATCTCGTCGGCCCACTTCAGCAGCCTGTCGAAATTGCGATAGACCTCAGACTCCTCCGGCTTCATCGAGCCTTCGAGCAATACCTGGAGCACCTCGGAGGGACGGGTGGGAAGCTGCCCGTTGAGAACCTCGCCGGTTGTGCCGTCGATCGAGACCCAATCGCCTTCTTCCAGCGCTTCATGGCCCTCGGCGCGCATCTCGCCACGCGAGTAGTCGATCTTCAGCGCGCCGGCGCCGACGATGCAGGGACGTCCCATGCCACGCGCCACCACCGCTGCGTGCGAGGTGAGCCCGCCACGCGTGGTCAGGATGCCTGCCGCGACATGCATCCCGACGATGTCCTCGGGCGACGTCTCGATGCGGGCCAGGATTACCGCGCCTTCCTTCGCCATCTCCACCGCGCGCTCGGCGTTGAATGCGATCCGTCCCGCGGCGGCGCCAGGACCGGCCGGCAAACCGCGCGCGAGAAAGCGCCCGCCCTTCAGCGCTATTTGCTTTTCCTTCAAGTCGAAAACCGGGGAAAGCAACTGCACGATCTGGCCGGCTTCGACGCGCAGCACCGCTTCGCGCCGCTCGATCAACCCTTCGTCGACCATGTCGCACGCGATCTTCACCGAAGCGAATCCCGTGCGCTTTCCGGTGCGCGTCTGGAGGAGGTAGAGCTTGCCGGACTGAATCGTGAACTCGATGTCCTGCATGTCGTGGTAGTGAGCTTCCAGCTTCTTGTAGACGTCTTCGAGCTGGGCGTACACCTCTGGCATCATCTCTTCGAGCGACTTCTCCTCGCCGATCACCTGAGCCTTGGTGATGGGAAGAGGCGTGCGGATTCCGGCGACGACGTCCTCCCCTTGCGCGTTCGGCAAATACTCCCCGTAGAAACGCCGGACGCCGGTCGACGGATCACGGGTGAAGGCGACGCCCGTAGCGCAGTCCGCGCCCATGTTGCCAAACACCATGGACTGAACGTTGACCGCGGTGCCCCAGTCGTCAGGGATGCCGTTGAGTTTGCGGTAACTCTTGGCGCGGGCGTTGTTCCAGGACTGGAAGACGGCGCCGATCGCGCCCCACAATTGATCGTTCACGTTCTGGGGAAAGTCCTTGCCGTTCTTTTCGCGAACGATCTCCTTGTAGGCGGCGACGAGCTCGCGGAGGCTGTCGGCCGGAATCTCGGGATCGGTCTTGACGCCGATTCGTTCGCGCAGTGCAACCAGCTTGTGCTCGAACTCCTCCCGGTCGATCTCCAGAACCACGTCGGAATACATCTGGATAAACCGGCGGTAGGAATCGAGAGCGAAGCGCTCGTCGCCCGATGACGCTGCGAGGCCTTCGATCGTGTCGTCGTTCAGGCCCAAATTAAGAATCGTATCCATCATGCCGGGCATGGACGCACGCGCCCCGGAGCGCACCGACACGAGCAGCGGCTTGTCGCGATCGCCGAACTTCCGTCCCACGGCCCGCTCGATCCGGGCAAGATTCGCGCGCACGTCGTCCTGCAGCTTCGGCGGGTAATGCTTGTGGTGCTTGTAAAAGTGGGTGCAGACCCTGGTGGAGATCGTAAAGCCCGGAGGCACGGGAACCCCGATGTTCGTCATCTCGGCGAGGCCGGCACCCTTCCCGCCGAGGACCTCCTTCATCTTCGCATTGCCCTCGGCTTGGCCGTCGCCAAAGTAATAGACATGCTTTTCCATCACGAGAGGCTCCCTGCGAAGAACGGTCTGAGTGGTCGTGTGATTATCCAGCAAAGTGGGTGTCATTGCATGGTGCTCCCCGGCGCGGGCGGTAGCTCGAGATCGATGCTGCTGTAGAGTCCGCGTTGCGCCTCCGTCAAAGGCTGTTGCCGAGGATGATCACTTCCGATAGCGACGAATGTGACATGTGTCAGTTCGACCTGTAATCGTTGCAGCTCACTTTTCAGCGAGTCCAGCTCCCGTTGCGCGCGGGCACGATTGCGCTCCGCATCCGCCTCATGAAACTCGTGGGCCGCCAGCCGGAGCGGGACAGCGGGGTTGCGGCGCAGGAACGACTCGAGGAGCGCGAGCATGTCCTGGCTCTCCTCCGCGATCAGGCTCCCGTTCGAATCGAACCGCAAACCGTAGAGGGGGAAGCGATGGACGCGATCGAGGAACGCGCGGAAGACTTGCTCCTCCGGCAGCGCGAGAACATTCACGCACGCTCGCTGTTCGCCGAGCCAGCAGGTGCCGAAAAAAAGAGGGATCGCTTCTTCGTACCAGACGATTCCGCTGAGGTGCTTCCCGTCCGGGCTGACGGACAGGCCGGCCATTCCGTATTGCGGCCCGCGCATCCAAGCCAGGCGGAAGAAACGTCCGTCGCTGCCGCCGTCGAGGAACGTCGGAGCCTCTCCTTCGATGATGCCGCGAACGTGCGCGCCGCGCTGGGCGAAGCGGGCCTTCGCCTCGTTGACGCTCCAGCAGCCATCGAGCCGGCCGGGGCGCGGCACCTCGAGCTCGCGGCCGCGCGCCTGCGCCGAAAGGATGCTGATCGCGCGAGGCGAGCTTGCTCCAGGCTTCATCGTAACGCGGAGAAAGGCGCTGTCGGTTGGCGGAACCGCAATGAGTTGAAGATCCTCGACCTGCTTTGCCACGATCGTGCCGAGCGGTCGGAATTCAACGCCATCGATAGAGGACTCGAACGCGAGAGACCCTGCTCCGGGTGCCTTCGTCACGTTGAGCACGCCGATCCGGTCGATCCGGCTGCGGGTAGGCAGCGCGACCACGAGAGATTGCTCCAGGTCGCCGGGCGGCGAAGTCCAGCCGCTGATGGGATCGCCGTCGACCGCCATGAGCGCCGAGGAATCGAGACTCGCCTCGCCGCTGCGCGAGACGATCGTCGCGCCGAGCGCGATGTTGAGAAGGTTACCGCGCTCGTCGTGGTCGTCGGGAGGCTCCGCGATCAGAGGGCGAAGCTTCTTCGGAGGAGTGGATGTTTGCTTCGCGGAGTCCAACGCCGGCTGGCTCGTTCTTCGCTCGGCGATGCGAGAGCAGGATGACAGAAAACCTGCAGCGGCGATCGCTGCCAGCGATACCGCAACGCGTCCCGCCGCCATCCGGCGCAGACTAGCACAGCGCTTTACGCGGCGAACAGTGAATTGAGATCGTCGAGGAGCTTCTCGAGCGGCACGCCATATCCGATGGCCACCTGAGCGATGGTTTCCTCGTTCGAGATCGCGCAATGCGAGCATCCACCGAGGTGATAGGAGGCGAAGACCCAGCGAGCATTGGCATGAAGAGCCATAGCCTCGCCGACGGTCATGTCAGCGTCGAATCTCCTTTCCGTTGGGGTCGGGCTCGTCGGGGCCGACTCAGTCGCTTGAACCGTCGTGGTCTCTTCCATGTTGTGCTCCTCCGAGCCGGACAACGAGAGCGCGTCGCCGCCGATTCCGCTCGGCGGTCCCAAACCCCGGATGTCGCGATGCCTTGATTGTAGACCGCGTTGGCTGACGGAGAAAAGCGGACGTTGCTGGTGAGCGCTAGCTCAGCCCATGTCGATTTCGCGCTGGCCGATCCGTAGACACCATTCGAAGATGCCGAGAAGTCGAACTCTAGCCTCCGCAGTCTTCTCTCCTCGCACGTTTGTGTGAGATCGGTCGCCGAGAGTCGCGTCCGGGTCGTGGTCGACACCCAGTGGTACTTTTCGAACGCGCCCGGCAACCAAACTGATGATGCCGTTGTCCTCCGGATGCCTAGCTCTTGCCCTTGCCAGCGAGGGTGATGGGCAGTATTTCTGCCAGTGTACCGACATTGCCCCGTCGTGGTCGCGGAAGACACCAGGCTGTAGCTCGCCGTCGATCACGAACGTCTTGTGGATTCGCATATAGAGCAAATCCGAATCCGGGATTGACTCTATCTGCCATGGCGTCGTCATTAGTTGACGAGAAGTTGCCCAAGAATGACATTCAAGTCATGGGTGTCTGGATCGAAGGTCCCCTTCAGTTCGAAACCATTCGGCGTTTCGCCATAGAAGTCGGACGCGACGGTTCCGGATGGCTGAATGTTGATTAGTAGCTGGAACCCTGGTCTCTTCCAGAAAAGATCGATGGACCCGTCGCTGCATGGAGAAATGCGAGGGACAGGAACGGAAGGGCCGGCACTCCGTGTTGCCTTCGCCATCGTGCGACGGAGAAACCCCGTTGCCCTCTTCCAGGTGGAGGCATCAATGGGCTTCGCACCGGCATCGTCCCAATCGGGGCCAAGATCCAGAAGGCTCTTCGACATCTCGATTGCGCTGTCCAGGTCGTGCGGCTCGGCCGATGAGGCAGCGGGGCTGACGCTGGCGATTCCTCCACCGTTACCTCTGGGGACGTGTACCTTCGCCATGCGAGTTGCCTCCATCCGATTGGACGGATGTTAGCTCAAAAAGCGCTTGCAGCCACGCGCAGAGCCATCAGAGCCATTGGATGTCGGCTGAATAAACGACGGGGCCACAAAGTAGAATGATGAGCATGAACGTCCGGTTGCTCTACTTCGCGGTCTTGCGCGACCTCGCCGGTCGATCCGAGGAGTGGCTGGATCTTCCGCCGGGATCGCGTGCCAGCGACGTCTGGAACATGCTGCGCGAGCGGCATCGCGCGCTCGCGGGGTACCGCCAGGCACCGATGACGGCATTGAATGAGTCCTACGCCGGCGCA
>DASQGS010000173.1:0-4927 GCA_035632455.1 Thermoanaerobaculia bacterium
ATCTTCGCAAGCGCTACGACGCCTCGCACGAGGACTACCGCACGAAGGAAGCAGCCCACATTCTCCACATCCTGATCAAAGTCGATCCGAACGCGCCTCCGCCCGTCGACGCCGCTGCGAAGGCGAAAGCCGAGGATCTCGTGAAGCAGCTCCGCGCCGGCGCCGATTTCGCGAAATTGGCGAAGGAGAATTCCGGCGATCCCTCGTCGTCCGGAAACGGCGGCGATATGGGGTTCATCGAGCGCGGACTGACGGTCGAGCCCTTCGAGAATGCCGCGTTCTCGGTTCCGCTGAACGCGATCAGCGACCCGATCCGCACCAAGGAGTACGGATACCACATTATTAAGGTGCTGGCCCGCCGTCCGGAAGGGTACAGGCCGTTCGAGGAAGTGAGACCGCAGCTTGTCGCGCAAGTGACCGATCAGTTGGCCAAGGATCACGCCCGCGATGAGATCACCCGGATCTCGATGGCCCTCAAGGAGAAGAAACCGAAATCGCCGGAGCAGTTCACGGCCATGGCCAACGACAAGGTCTCGTCAAACGACACGCTCTGGTTCCAGAAGAACGACACGATCCCGGGCCTCGGAAACAACCAGGTGTTGTCGACCTGGGTCTTCTCCGGCAAAGAGGGCGACATCGGCGACATCATCGGGACGCAGCGCGGCCCGGCGATCCCTTATCTGTACGGCATCCGGCCGGCCGGAATCTCGCCGCTCGAAGACGTGAAGGCGAAGGTTGAGGGCGACGCCCGGATGGCCCGGGCCCGCGAGCTCGCCCGCGAGACGTTGGCGAAGGCGATGACTGAGCCGACCATCGATGCCATCGCGGCGAAGGTGGGACTCACCGCCTCCGAGGCGAGCGTCACCCGTAACGGCTCCGTCGCCGGTCTGCAAGGCGATATCTCGCCCGTCGTCGATGCCGCCATGAGCGCGCAGGTCGGCCAGACCAAGGGACCGATCGTTGTCGGCGACGCCGCGGTTGCGTTCCAGGTGCTCGATCTGAAGAAGATCGACGCGGCCGACCTTGCCAAGAACAGCGCTCAGTACATGGAGATGCTGCGCCAGCAGGAGGCGCGCAGCCTGCGGGCCGCTCTGCTCCGGCGCCTGCGAAAGCAATCCAACGTCGATTTCAACACGACCTTGCTCACCTCGAAGAGCAGCGGCTCGCCGTCGGGGGTGTAGGCCGCCTGAATGACCGAGATTCTTCCGAAGTGGACCGAGCCTGCGATCCGCGTGGTCATGATGCCGCGCGACACGAACGCGCACGACACGATCTTCGGCGGCGTGATCCTTTCCTACATCGACCAAGCCGGCGCGATCGAAGCGCGCCGCCAGGGATGCGGCCTGCTGGTGACGGTGTCGATGGACAAGGTCGTGTTTCACGAACCGGTCTACGTCGGCGATCTGGTCAGCTTCTGGACCGAGACGTTGCGGATCGGCAACTCGTCGATCACGACCCGAATCGTGGTGGAGGCGATCCGCAGCAGCGATCTGACCGCGAAGGTCCTGGTCACCGAGGCGCAGGTGGTGTACGTGAACGTCGGGGAGGACGGCAAGCCCGCTTCGATCAGGCCGCGTCAGTGACGTTGAGGCGGAGCTTGCGCTTGATCGCGACCCGAATGGGCCGCGATGAGTCGCGTAGCCAGTCGTAGACTCGGAGCAGCTTCGGACTCCCCTTGGCGAACTTGCGCAAGCGCGGATGCTTTTCGAAGAACAGCTCGGCTCGTCGTTTGACTTGGCGCGGCGGGCCGAACCAGCTTATCTCCCGTTTCCGCGCGCGATCGAGCGCGATGCCGAGGTCGCGGTAGAAAGCTTCGTCGCCTCGAAAATACATGTTCTTCAGCCAGCAGAGTCCGGGCTTGACGCAGGGCTCCTTGATGATTTGAAAACGCTCCGGTGAGTACTCCAGCTTATCGCCGAGCAGGAGCACGTCGCGCATCTCCTCGCGCATCTTCGTGAACTGCGGGCCGTTCCAGTGCTCCATCATCGGTTTCTCGTGGATGTTGCCGAGTGGCGGCACGTCGGGATTCAAGAGCAGACAACAGGGGCGGATGTCGCCGTTGCCGGTGATCGCGGCCGTGTACCATGCAAAGAAACAGCCACCGTCCTGCTCGCGGAAGGAAGGGGCAGTCGGATACATGTTGGTGCGGATCGTCCCGGTGCGCTCGCGACAGTCGTCCATCATCTCGTTCCACAGGTAGATGGCGAAGTCGATCTGGAGAAGGCCGGCGTCGCGATCGCGCCGGAGCACTTCCTCGACCAGCGGCTCGGCGATCTCGCGGTCCTCCGGCCGGAGGAGGATGTCGTGGTTGATGCGCTCGTGCGGAATCTCCAGCACGGCGTTGATGGCGATGCGATCGGGACCGAGCGATCCTGCCAGGTCGTACATGTCCACCATGCGCGTGACGTTGTCGCGGTCGAGGAGAAACTGGATGACGACCGAGGGGTAGATGCTCTCGCCGCGGATCTCCACGAGCCGCCGGACGTTGGCGAGCACCTTGTCGAACAGCGCCGGCTTGACTTGCATCATCCGCGCGTAGTCGGTGGCGTCGGCGGCGTTGAGGCTGAAGATCACCTCCCGCGCGTGATTGGCCACGAGACGGGTTGCGACTTGTTCGTTCAAGGCCACGCCATTCGTGGTCAGGTTGTCGACGATGACGTTGCGCAGCGCGAGATGGTCGAGGACGTCGAGGATCTCGCGATGGAAGAGCGGGTCGCCGCCGCCGGAGAGGCGGACGGACTTGAGGCCGGTAGCCGCCAGCTCATCGATCAGCTCGGTCGTTCGCTTGAGGGGAATCTGTTCCTTGGTGCGGAGATCCTGCTGGTTGCAGAAGTAGCAGGCCACGTTGCAGCGGTCAGTGAGGTCGAGCTCGATGTGCACGGGCCCCTGCGTGCTCGTTCCATTGGCGATCGCCGCGATGATCTCCCGCTTGCGCTCGCGCGATACCTCGTCCCATCCGTGTGTTCCGCGCATGATTGTTTTACGGTGCGCCTGACATAAGCGTCCACGGAATCATCCCTATTCCTGGCGCGCGTTATGGTTTCCGTTCTCGCGCTGATCTCGAGACGCGCATCCGCTCCAGCCGCTCGCGAATCTTCGCCTCTGCACCGGCGTCTTTCGGTTCGTAGAAGCGCCGGCCCGCGAGCGACTCGGGGAGGCATTCCATCGCCGTGGTCTGGTCGTCGAAATCGTGAGCGTATTGATAACCGCTGCCATAGCCGAGGTCCTTCATGAGGCGCGTCGGGGCGTTGCGGATGTGCAGCGGGACGGGCGGATTGTCGCCTTGCCGCACCTCGCGGACCGCTTCGCCGTACCCGAGGTAGACGGCATTCGATTTCGGCGCGGCGGCGAGGTACGTGGCGAGTTGCGCGAGGGCCACGCCCGCTTCCGGCATGCCGACGAAGTGCACGGTTTGCTGCACGGCAATGGCGAGCACGATGGCCTGGGGATCGGCGTTCCCGACGTCCTCGGATGCGGCTCGCACGAGGCGCCTTGCGATGTAGAGCGGATCCTCGCCGCCTTCCAGCATCCGCACCAGCCAATACACCGAGGCGTCGGCATCGCCGTTGCGGATCGACTTATGAAGCGCAGAGATGATGTTGTAGTGCTCATCGCCGCCTTTGTCATACATCAGCGAGCGCCGCTGGAGGATCGTGGTGACCTTCGCCTGGTCGATGGGACTCTCGTCGCGCGACGCCGTCTCCACGATGAGCTGCAGCGAGTTGAGCGCTTGCCGCGCGTCGCCCGCCGAGGTTGCGGCGATGAATTCGATGGCGTCGCCGGTAAGCTCGATTTCGAATTTCTGTACCACTGGATCTGCGACCGCCCGCCGCACGATGATCGCCACCTGGGCGCGCTCCAGCGGTGGGATGACGACGACCTTGCATCGCGACAGGAGCGCCGAGTTCACTTCGAAGGATGGATTCTCGGTCGTCGCGCCAATGAGGATGATGTCGCCCGCTTCGACGTATGGCAGGAACGCATCCTGCTGAGCCTTGTTGAATCGGTGGATCTCGTCGATGAAGACGATGGTCTTCGAGCCGCGGGCTTGGCGCCCCTTCCGCGCCTCTTCCATCAGGGTCTTGATGTCCTTGATCGACGTGCTCGTTGCGGAGAAGGTGACGAAGCGCGCGCGAGTCGTGCTCGCAATGATGCGCGCAACTGTCGTCTTTCCGGAGCCTGGCGGCCCCCAGAGAATCATGGAAGGGATGCGATCGCTCTCAATGGCGTTGCGGAGGAAGCGGCCCGGCGCCAGGATCTCCTCGAGCCCGACCACTTCGTCGAGCGATCGAGGCCGCAGCCGCTCGGCGAGCGGAGCCCCTTCGCGCGCCGCGCCGCGCGACGCAGCGTCGGGAGGGAAGTCGTCGCCGAAGAGATTGCCGGTCATTGCTGTGATCAGTGGTCAGTGGTCAGCGGCCAGTGCGCGGTGATTTGGACCGATCAGACGGATCGGACTGATCGGTCAGATTCTTCGCGACCTCTGGTCACCGATCACTGCTTCCCCAACAACGAGAAGTCCAAGTTGCCACCAGAGACCACGATCGCGATCGGTCCCTTTGGCGCGATGCGGCCTGACATCAGGGCGGCGATGCCGAGGGCGCCGGTGGGCTCGATGACGAGTTTGGTGCGATACATGGCGAACTTGACGGCATCGAGCAGGACGTCGTCGCCGACGCTGACGACGTCGCGGACGCGCTCGCGGATGATGGCGAAGTTGCGCTCGCCGATCTGAAGAGTTCGCGCGCCATCGGCGATAGTCTTCGGCGGGTCGATCCGGACGATCTCCCCCTTGCGGAAGGATTGCTCGCCATCGTTTCCGGCCGCGGGCTCGACGCCATAAACGGCGACGCCGGGCTTGCGCGAGGTGGCGGCGAGCGCGGTGCCGCTGAGGAGGCCGCCGCCTCCGAGCGGGACGACGATCGAGGCG
>DASQGS010000174.1:0-14438 GCA_035632455.1 Thermoanaerobaculia bacterium
AGGAAGAGCTTTTTGATGATCCGGCTTGCAGAATCATTTTCTCAACCATAAAAAGTGACCTATTTTCGGGTAATCCTATTGATTTCGCCGAGATCGCGACCCATCTTAGGGGCGAGACTGAGATCACACTCCTGTCCGAGCTGACCCTCAGCGAGGACCTCGACGATCGGACACTCCTGAGAATCGATGAAATCATCGGCCCCATCGAAAGGAATTACCTCGATCGCCGCCTGCAGCAACTCCAGTCAGACATCGCGGAAGCAGGGCGCGCTGGAGATCTCCAGCGCGAGGACATGCTCATGAAGGAGAAGCTCGAACTGAAGCGTATGTTGAGCAGTCTGAAATAATTATCGTCTCCGGGGCATTACGTGGATGTCTTCGGAGACAGCCCCTGATCACGCCGCCGACGATTGTTATTCGGACCTCCGGGGCGATCCGAAAGCTGCCCATAAGTTGAGGAGCCTGAGCGAAATGAACCGCCTGAGGACTGCGAATCTCGAGCTGGAAGCCAACATGGAAGAGGCCGTTGGCGAGTTGAGCGTCGAAGAGAAGTACGCCGAGGTCAAGCAGCTCATCGCCATCGGAAAAGAGAAGGGCTTCCTTCTTTATGACGAAATTTACGAAACCCTTCCCGAGGAAGTGACCAGCCTCCCCGAGGAGCTCGACGAGATCTACATCCGCTTCAACGACCTCGGTATCGACGTCGTCGAAGACGCCGAAAAACAGATCACCGTCCGCCCCACGACCATGTCCATCGACGGCGTGATCGACGAGAAGGAAGTCGATCAGCGCGAGGAAGTCCAGGCCGACATCGTCGCCGCGGCCAGCGGCATCGTCGACAAGACCAACGACCCCGTTCGCATGTACCTGCGCGAGATGGGCACGGTCAAGCTGCTCGATCGTCAGGGCGAAGTCGAGATCGCCAAGCGCATCGAAAAGGGCGAGCGCAAGGTCTACAAGGCCCTGTCCCAGAACCGCATCATCCTCGAAGAGATCCTCAAGATCTACGAGAGCGCGAAGAAGGACACGCGCGTCATCAAGGAGATGATCGACCTCGCGGTGCCGGACAACGACGACCCGATCGAGACCGACAACGGCGAGGCCAAACTCGCCGCCAGCACGGTCAACAAGATCAACGAGATCATGCCGATCTTCGACGAGATCGCCAAGCTCGACAAGAAGATCAAAGAAGCCAAGATCAAGCTCACCGACAAGAAGCTTGCAGCGCGCACCCTGACCACCACGGGCCGGAACATCGATCGCTGGGGACAGGAGCTCGGCGACCGCATGCGGCAGATCGATTTCACGCCGCAGACGCGGAACCGCATGATCAACAAGCTGAAGGACATCGACAGCGAGCTGTCGCAGGTGCTGTCGTCCGTGCGCAAGGACGAGCAGTCGCTCAAGCGTGAGAAGGACAAGACCCGCCGCGACTTCTACCGCCGGCGCATGCAGAAGTATCAGGAAAAGCTGGGCGAGCTCGAGACGTTCTACGGCACGTCGCACGATGAGCTGAAGAAGACGATCCGCGAGATTCGCCAGGGCGAGGAAGAGGCCGATCAGGCCAAGCAGGAGCTGATCGTGGCCAACCTCCGTCTCGTGGTCTCGATCGCCAAGAAGTACACGAACCGCGGTCTGCAGTTCCTGGACCTCATTCAGGAAGGGAACATCGGACTGATGAAGGCGGTCGAGAAGTTCGAGTACCGCCGCGGCTACAAATTCTCGACGTACGCGACCTGGTGGATCCGCCAGGCCATCACTCGGGCTATCGCCGACCAGGCTCGCACAATCCGTATCCCGGTGCACATGATCGAGACGATCAACAAGCTGACTCGGACGTCGCGTGCGTTGGTCCAGGAGCTCGGCCGGGAGCCGCAGGCCGAGGAGATCGCACGGCGCATGGACATGCCGGTGTCGAAGGTCCGCAAGATCATGAAGATCGCGCAGGAGCCGATCTCGCTCGAGACTCCGATCGGAGAAGAGGAAGATTCACATCTCGGCGATTTCATCGAGGATCGTGGCGTGATCTCGCCGATCGATCACGTGATCGTGGCCAATCTCAAGGAGCAGACCAACAAGGTTCTCCGCACGCTGACCCCGCGGGAGGAGCAGGTGCTCAAGATGCGCTTCGGCGTCGGCGACGGCTCCGAGCACACGCTCGAGGAAGTCGGCCGCTCGTTCAACGTCACCCGCGAGCGCATCCGCCAAATCGAGTCCAAGGCCCTTCGCAAGCTGCGCCATCCGTCGCGCTCGAAGAAGCTGCGCCCGTTCCTGGACTCCACGTTCTAGTCGTCTACTGCTGCAGTACGTTCAGCATGTCGTCCACCGGCGCGTAGTCGTCGCTGAAGACGCGCGCCAGGTAGATGTCCGGCGGGCGTGAGAGATAGTCGGCAACATGACGCAGGACGTCGTCGCGCACGCCGCGCCGCCGCGCCGCGTCGAAGGCGTCCGCGATCTGCATGTCCGACATCTTCGTCCTCATGCCGATGATAAGCACGGAGTTCCGAAGCGTCTCCGGCGGCAGCCATTGCAACCGCGGCGAGAAGACGTACTCCTCGGAGAAGACCTCCCCTGCCGTCTGGTAGATCGACGTGAACAGGCCGCTGCGGCGCCCGCTCACGGTCCCGATCGTATTCATCGCGATCAGGCCGCCCGGTGCCATCTTCTTCCGGCAGAGTGCAAAGAATTCTTTCGTGACCAGATGGAACGGCATCGAGTCTTTGTAGAAGGCATCGATGATGATCAGATCGTAGATGCGGTCGGATTTCTCCAGGAACCGGCGGCCATCCTCGGCGAACAGGCGAACCCTCGGATCGCTTCGAGGAAACCCGAAGTATTGCTGCGCTATCTTGATGACATCGGGATCGATCTCCGCAGCGTCGATGCGCAGGTTCGGATAGTCCCGCAGGTATTGGCGCGCCACGACGCCGCCGCCCAGACCGATGAAGAGAACGTTGCGCGCCTCGGGCACGAACACCATCGGGATGTGGAGAAGCTGGGTGTAGGCGTACGGCCCATCCGGCGCTGTGCGCTTGTAGATCGCCGACTGATCGGAATGATCGAAATGCAGAAACAGTGCGTCGTCGGTCTCAGTCACGCGAATATGGTGATAGAAGGTGTCCTCTGCCAGAACGAGCCGCTCGCCGCGCACAACGCTCTGCGCGGCGCGAGCCGATGCCCAGCCTGCGATGCCGATCGCCGCGCCCACGACGAGGACCGTTCCGAGCGCGACCGCCACTGCCATCCGCCCCGCTCGCAGCCGCGGAATCGCGGCCACCAGCAACGCGACGGCAAGCAGCAGCAGAATTCCGCCGAGAAGACGGATGAGGTTGCTGACACCGGCGAGTGGAACCAGCCAAAACGCTGTCGCGATCGTGCCGGCAATGCTTCCGAGAGTCGACACCGCGTAGAGGCCGCCGGCGGTCCGTCCCAGAGTGCCCGCGTCATGACGGTGCAACCGGATCGCGTAGGGCGAGACGGCGCCCATCAGCATCGTCGGGACGAAAAACAGTCCGATCGCGGAGAGCAGTGAGCCGGCGCGCAGAGAATCGCCGGCAAGGACGAATACCGTCGCCGCCATGTTGGGGATCAATAGCACGAGCACACCTGAGACGGCGAGAACCGCGGCGACTCCGCCGAGGCGCGGCCAACGGTCAGCGAGAATCCCTCCAAGCCAATAACCGGCCGAAAGAGCGCCGAGAAACACGCCGATCAGGCTTCCCCAGACGATGATGGAGTTTCCGTAGTGCGGCGCAAGGACCCGGCTGCCGAGAATCTCGAGGCTCATCAGGACGGCACCGGAGACAAACGCGAAGAAACGGATCATAGGCGGAACCGGGGGCGAGGATCAGGCAGCGACGGCACTGATCTGCACGGAGTCGAGGGCGTGCAGCATCTCGCCAGCGTCTTCGTATCGATCCTTCGGATCCTTCTCCAGGCAGCGGAGGACGATGGCATTGAGATCGCGGCCCACCTCCGGACGCAACTCGATTGGCGGGCGCGGCTTGTCGGTGAGATGCGCCGAAAGGACTCCGGTGAGCGATGTGGACGTGAAAGGCTTCTCTCCGACCAGGATCTCGTAGAGCATGACGCCCATCGAGTAGACGTCGCTCCGCGGATCGAGCTGGTTGCCCCTCACCTGCTCCGGGCTCATGTAATGCGGCGTCCCGACGATCAGCCCGGCCTGGGTCATGGCCTCGACGTTCTCGGTCATGCGGGCGATGCCGAAGTCCATCAGCTTGACCTCGCCTTTGTGGTCGATCAGCACGTTCTGCGGCTTGATGTCGCGGTGGATGATGCCTTGGTCGTGCGCCTCCTCGAGCCCGCGACAGATCTGCCGCGTGATCCCGGTGGCAACGCGCGGAGCCATCTGGCGCGCTTCCTCGAGAAGATCGGCCAGCGTGTAGCCACGAACGTACTCCATGCTGATGAAGTAGACGCCGTCGGCCTCGCCGTAGTCGTACGTTCGCAGAACATTGCGATGGGTGATCTTGCGGGCCAGCCGGATCTCGCGCTTGAAGCGCTCGAGGTCCTCCGGCGAGCGGCTCATGACGTCACCGGGCAGCGTCTTGATGGCCACCGTCTCATCGAGCTGGGTATCGAGAGCTTTATAGACGACGCCCATACCGCCTCGGCCTACGATCTGCTCGATGCGATACCGATTCGCGAAGAGGTGTCCGCTCTCGAGATCGACCGGCCGCGACGAGGGTGCCGTCAGGCCGGCGACCGTAGCGCCGACCCTGACCGTCGCCATCCCGGCTGCGGTGCCATACGCACCCATCACGCCCGTGGTCAGGCTCATCAGCGGGATCGACGCCACCGGAAGCGGTTGCGCCAGCCAGCGGAGGCGCACCTCCTCCCGAGTGGTCAAACTGGCGATCTCGGCACCGGCGGCCTGGGCTGTCTCGTACGACACGTAGGCGTACCCGGTCGGCGCGTGCCAGGCAAAGATGCTCGCCAGCAAGGGAGCGTTGCCGATGACTGCCAGTCCGCTCTCCTGCGAGAGGTCGACCGAGCCGCTGACGAACTCGCCCGTGGCGATTCCGACGCCGATGGCCATCGGCGCCTTCGGGTCGCTCTGCAAGGCCATCTCCTCGTTGATCGCGCGTGCGGCGCGAATGGCGTGGATGATCCCGCGGTCGCCGCGAAAGACGCTGACCAGCCTGTGGCCGTCGATCTCGCGCACGTATCCGTCCTGGCGGATCACTTCCGCTTCCTGCAGCTTCATCACCCGAGACACGGAGGCGATGACGCTCGCGGCATCGCCTTCGCCGACCGTCGCGGGAAGGCCTCGCAAGTCGCTGACAAGCACGGTGCCGTCCTCCAGCTTCGGGGCCTGGATCGCGCGTACGGCCTCGCGCTCCTGTGATTTCGCCGCCATCTGCTCGTACAGTTCCTCGATCTCGGACTTGTCGCGGAGTGCTGTGATCATCTTCGCGAACGAGCGTCCCAGAATGCCGACCTCGTCCAGGCGGTCGACGCGCGGATGCACGGTGTAATCGCCAGCAGTGACGGCCTGGGCCATGACGGCCAGCTCCTCGATGGGATGGGTAACCCGTTTCGCGATCAGCCATGAGAGAACGAACGCCAGCAGCAGGGCGATCGCTCCGCCGAGCAGAAGGGAGTTCTCGATCCGCCTGAACGGCTCGAGCTCGCGGTCGAGCGAGCGCACGAACACCGCTGCTCCGACCGGCTTGGTACCGGAGAGCAGCGGCTCGCCGGTCATGACGTACGCGCTCTTCTCGATCTGCGCGGTCGAAGGGGGAATCATCTTTCCGGTGCGGAAGATCTCTTCCACACCGCTCATCTGTTGCATGCCGACGCTCGGAGCGTTCTTGGAGCGGGAGACCCTCGAGGACACGCCGGGGCGTGCAGCCGGGAAGAACATCACCCCTGCGTTGGTGGAGTCGGCGATGCGGTCCGCAAACGTCTCGTCGATGGCGTAGGCGTTGATGACATAGGCGACGCGGACGTTGTTGGCGCCGAGAACCAGCGGTGCGATCGCGACGTGAAAAAGACGGTTGTCGATCTCGATCACGCCGGAGACCGAATCGATTCCGGCGTCGTCGACGATCTTCTTGACCAGCGGGACCTCTTCGTAGAGGTCTTCCATCTTCCCGCCGCTGATCGTCGGTTGATCTGTCCGGGCGACGAGCCGCCCCTGGTCGTCGAGGAAAATCAGCAGGTCGGTTTTGATCAGTTCTTTCTTCTGAACGAGGAGGTCGATGATGCTGGCGTAATCGATTACCGGCGAATTCCCCGGAGCCGTAGCATCGGCCGACGGGGCCGCCGCGGCCGTGGCCGCCTGCGCCGCGGAGGTAGGCTCGGTCCCCTGACCCTTCTTCGCCCCGCCGCCCGTCAGGTTGTTCTGCATGTAAGCGACGAACGTGGGATCGCTGCCCAGCGTCCGGGCGCTGAGGACGAGCCGGTCGATGCGCTGACGCTCGAAATCCTTGAACAACTTCGCCGCGCTGGCGATGGAGCGGTCGATGGTGTCGCGGGCGATCTGGTTGGCGCGCTCGATGGTGATACCGACGGCCAAGCCGACGACGATCACGATCAGCAACGCCGTCAAGCCGAAGAGCTTCAGCACCAGCGGCACGCGCGCCTTCTCCACCGTGTAAGGCTTCTTCTGCAGCGCGATGACTGCGGTCTCGCCGGTATCGTGAGCAGCGACTGTCAACTCAGTAGTCTCCCACGGAGACCGGGGCCTGATAAGGCTTGCCGACCTTGTTCAAATGCTGGACTTCGCGGTAGCTGCGGCTGTCGAGGGTCAGGGCGAGGGTGCCGGTAACTTTCCCCGAGCCGTCGACTTCGATCGGACTCTCCGTGATCCCACCGAGCTCGTTCCACGCTACCAGCCGGTAGCGCCCCGGAGCAACGTCAGCGATCGAATAGTTTCCGCCCGCGTCGGCGAAGGCGTAGTACGGCGAGGACATCACCTGGATCACTGCCGACATGTTGGGGTGGACGTTGCAGTAGACGTTGACCAGCCCGGGAGAGTCGAACTTCTGAGACTTCCCCGCTCCCCGGCGGTAGAGCCCGAGGTCGAAATCGTTCGGCTTGGAAAGGGAGAAAAGGTTGTGGGAGATCGGGTCGTCGTTCGGAAAGTCGACGGTCGATCCTGCCGGAATGGCCAGCACATGTGGCAGGAGCGCCTTCGATCGCGTCACGAGTTGCACGTGGACCGGCGCGCGCTTCGCGAGGTGGGCGTTGCCTGCCGGCTCGAGCCAGACCAGCGTCTCATTGGGTGTCGGGTGCTGTCCGCGCTTGGTTACGAAGGCGATCTTGCCGGTGACCGTTGCGGCGGAAAGATCGGCGCCGCAGAGTGCCATCGCGCAGGTCAGAGCGAGCAGAAGTCGTTTCATATCAATGGCTCCGGAAGTTACAAATGGTAGCACACGACGCGGGCCGGGAGGGGCGGCCGGGCCCGGACCGTGAAATCTATCGCAAAAAGCGGTTGCGAATTTCAGCGAAAAACGTATCATCTTATGTATTCATGAAAGCGAGCGCGGCGGGAGGGACTGCAATAAACGCCAACCGGGCGCGTTTTCATCCGTGCGTTTGATGCTTCCTGCTGCTTCCAAGGTTCATTGAAGTTTTGGGCGAGTCGATGATCTCCCGCTCCTCCCTTCCACCGCAGGGCGAGAAGGAGCGGTCGATCCGGTCCGTGGCGCTGCGAGGTGGGTCATGGGTATACACGTGACGCTTGCTGCGGGTCCGCCGGAAATTCATTGGGGAGGAGGTACAAATTTCAATGGATTGTTCTAGGAAACCTGAGGGGGCGAGTTCGTAGTCCCCACCCCAAGGGCGCCCGTCAGAGGGCGCCCTTTTCATCTGGCCGAACTTTGTGGGCCGGCCATTCTTTGGCAGTACGCCCACCGTGCCGTTCATCCGCCCTTCCTGCCCCCCGCCCGCCGGACTTGCAAAGTCCGGCCACGCATTGCGTTATCCTTGCCCCAGCACGTTGCCCCGATGGCGGAATCGGTAGACGCAGCGGACTTAAAATCCGCTATCGCGAAAGCGATGTGCCGGTTCGAGTCCGGCTCGGGGCACCAAAAAACAAAACTGAAAATATCGCGGATGATTCACTCAAGCGGAGGACGCGGAGAAGAGAAGCGCGGGTTCCGCGCTCTCCGCGTGAATGATCTCCTCGCCATTCAGTGAATTCCTTCGCTGCCCATTCAACCGCCGCGGCGCAGTTTTGATCCCCCGGCGCCGTTGGTTATGATAAGCCCCACATGCGCGCCGCCGGCGCGCCCCTCGACACCGTCCCTCCGGAGGTTACATGACAACCGCTGCACTCGAGATTACCCCAGGCTCGCCCCTCACCGCGCTCTCTGAAGAAGAACAGATGTTCCAGCAGAGCGTCCGCGATTTCGCCGTGGAGAAGATCCGTCCGCTGGTTCACAGGATGGACCGCGATGCGAAGATGGAACCCGATCTGATCAAGAGTTTCTTCGACCTCGGAGTCATGGGTATCGAGGTGCCGGAGCAGTACGGCGGCGCAGGCTCGACGTTCTTCAACGCCGTGCTTGTGGTCGAGGAGCTGTCGCACGTCGACGCGTCGTGCGGCGTCATTGTCGACGTTCAGAACACGCTCGTGAACAACGCCATCATCCGTTGGGCGAACAAGGATCAGCAGTCGAAGTACCTTCCGATGCTCACCAGCGGAACGATCGGCGCCTACGCGCTCTCCGAGGGCGGCTCCGGCTCGGACGCGTTCGCGCTCGCCACGCGCGCCGAGGACAAGGGAGACCGCTGGGTCCTCAACGGCCGCAAGCTCTGGATCACCAGCGCCGCCGAGGCCGGTCTGTTCATCGTTTTCGCGAACGCCAGCCCTGACGCCGGTTACAAAGGCATCACCGCGTTTCTCATCGAGCGCGACTTCCCGGGTTTCCAGGTCGGGAAGAAGGAAGACAAGACCGGCATCCGTGCCTCGTCCACTTGCGAGCTGATCCTCGAGGATTGCCAGGTTCCGAAAGAGAACGTCCTCGGCGACCCTGGCAAGGGATACAAGATCGCCATCGAGACGCTCAACGAGGGTCGCATCGGCATCGGTGCACAGATGATCGGCGTGAGCCGCGGCGCGCTGGAGCACGCGGTCGCCTATGCGAAGGAGCGGAAGCAGTTCGGGAAGCCGATCGCCGATTTCCAGGGCATCCAGTTTCAGATCGCCCAGGCCGCGACCGAGCTCGAGGCGGCGCGCCTGATGGTCTACAACGCCGCGCGCCTCAAGGATTCCGGCCGGCCGTTCGTCCGTGAGGCGGCGATGGCAAAGCTCTTCTCGTCCCAGATCTGCGAAAGGGTGACCTCGGTTGCCGTTGAGATCTTCGGAGGCAACGGCTATACGAAGGAGTATCCGGTCGAGAAGTTCTGGCGCGATTCGAAGATCGGGAAGATCTACGAAGGAACGTCGAACATGCAGCTCGCAACGATCGCGAAGACGATTCTGACGGACAGGCTGTAGGGGCGCACGGCTGTGCGCCCGCAACTCCCGCCGTTTTTCAGCCTTCCGAGCCCGGCAAAACTTCAACTGTCGCTCGACCGCTCAACCCGGCCTGCGCGATTGCCTCCTGCAGACGAGCGCTCACCGTCGCGCGATCGAGATCGCCGCAATCGACGGCCACGGTCATCGACCCTGAATCAATATCTGCCCGGATGATTCTGCCGATGTTCCGCTGTTCGATCTCCTCCTCGAAGGCGTAGCGCTCGGCGAGATCGCGGCGCTTGCTGCGCCCACTCTGCCGCGCGATCGTGATGAGGACGTGCGATCTGCTCACATCCCCTCTCATCGCGTTCAGCGCGATCTCGTCGGACTTCGCGATGCCGCCGCGAGCCCGCGCCGCGGCCGAACGGACGTAGCTCGAGAACAGGACCATCCCCAGAAGGGCGAGGAGAATCCAGATCACGCCGGCTCCTCGCCGGCCATCGATCGCTGGCGGCGGGCGAGACGCTGCAGGAAATCATGAGCGAGTCCGCCGCTCGTTTTCTTGAGAGTCAGGAAGTAGACGGCTAGTGCAAGCGCGCCGCCGACCCAGGCAAGCGTCCCCAATGCGTTGCCTCTCCCGTAGAACGGCCAGATCGTAAACAACAGTGCGCCAACGACGCCCGCGGAGAGCATGAGGATCCGCTGCGCTTTCGGAGCGTCGAGGTCGCGGTCGCAGACGAGTCTCACCGTGGCCTCGCGCTCGCCCACTGGTGCCCATGAAAGTGTGCATTCCACGCCGCCCGCGACAGCCAGCCCCCGGCGCAGCGGCAGCACGAACCGCCACTCGCTCCCCTCCCCGCTCATGATCTCGCCTCCATAGAGCTCGACCAGCTCGCGAATCGATTCCTCGATGCCCGTGAACGGGATGCGATCTTCGGTCAGCTCCAGCGGGCTCGGCTCCGGCATTGTGGTTGCTCTCCAACGGTCAGGGCTTGGTCTCGGAGGATCTCAGAGTAGCGGGGTTGCTGCCAAGGCGTGCTTTCGGCTCCCGGCTCACGACTGCGTGCACGATTGAGGTGAGCCCAAGCCACCCGGCGCCCGCGGCGAATCCGCCGAGAACATCGGACGGGAAGTGAACGCCGAAATAGACGCGGGAGAAGCCGATAGAGAGGATCGTCATTCCGCCCAGCGTGTGAACCAGCGCCTGGGCCACAAACGAGCGATTGCGGACGAGGTGGTGGACCACGATCGGGTACGTCGCGGCGGACATCAAAGCGTGGGCGCTCGGGAAGCTGTGCGATTTCGGCAGCTTGATCCGGCGCGCCATCTCGATCGGACGTTGGCGTTGAAAGACGCTCTTGAGGATTGTGCCGGCCGCCATCGCGCCGGCCGCGCTGAGCACGATGGTCCAGGCCTCTGCGCGCCGGCCGCCGCGATGAAGCATGATCGCGGTGAGGCCTGCGGCGATGCCGGTCGCAGGATGGGAGCCGAGTTGTGTGATGACCTCCATCGCCGCATGCATGCGGGAGTTGTCGGTCTCGTGAATGCTCTCCAGGATCGCGGCATCGCGTCCGTCGGCCTTCCCGCCGGCGACCTCGCCGGCCTGTTTCTTGAAAAGCCAGAGTGCCGCTCCTGCGAGGATCGCGCCGCCTGCCGCGCCGATAGCCGCCGGCAGGAACCGCTGCCGGCGCCTGGGAGGCTCGGACTCAAGGCTCGCCGCTTGCACGCGTTTCTTCTTCACGCTCCGGATAGTACAGGAGGGCCGGAGCGGGTTGCCAAGCATTCGAGGCCCGAGGCAACGCGCCGCGGGTTTCGCAGGCTTCTGATGTCCGTCACCGATGCCGGGTGATCGTCGATGCCGCGAGATTCGGCGCAACACGCCTACCGTAACCCTCGCCGTCGTGGGCAGCGCGTGACCTGCGGCGGCGAGCGCGTCCGGCATCGGCATGGTCCGGGTGACGTTATGCGTGCTGGCTGCTGCACGCAGACAACATCCGCCGCGGCGGGCTGGGCGCGACCGGGCTGGCGGTGAGCGGCATCAGGCTGCTCCCGCCGGCCCGGAGCTTTTTTGTGCGGGACGGGCGGCCCCATAGGTCCCATCCGTCCCATCACGCTCCTCTGTCATTCCATAATGCCGGATGCTACAATGGCGCCCACAGGGTCAGCCGAGGTGAAACCATGAATTCCGACCGGCGGCGCATCACACTGATCAGCACCGAGCGAACGTCCTCGCCCTTCCGGTGGGGTTTTGCCCCCGACTCCGAGAATCACATCATTTACGTCAGAAATCCTGCGATGATCGGACACGCCCTCGTCACCGGCCTCGATGAGCTCGGCCGCGACGTCCAGCGCGTCATCATCGACCATTCCATCTCTGCCGACGAGTTTCTCGACCTGCTCTCGACTCTCACCGACCACTTTCCTGGCGACATCCTCTTTATCCACAGCGAGGAGAAGGCGTTTCTCAGCTCGAGCGGCCGAGGCGGCAACCGGTTGATGTACTCGCTGAGTGCGGCGGACGTTCAGTTCTACATGCGCGCTCACTACCTGGTCGAATCCTCGGATACCGTGTCCTCAGTCGCACTCGCCTGAGTCTGTACCATCTTGAGCACGACCACCGTCGTGTCGTCGGGCGGCGCGAGAGTGCCAACATGCGTTCGCCAGTCCGCAAAGATCTCGTCCAGCGCGCGATCCGCGGAGTGCCGCGCTAGATCGGCGAGGCGTTCGCGCAGCCGGTCGAATCCGTAAGGCTTGCCGTTCGCGTCGGGAGACTCGAACAACCCGTCGGACGCGAGCACGACCATCGTGCCCGGCGAGAGCGGAATCGCGACGTCGCGATAGATTCGCTCCGGCCCCTGACCGAGCGGAAGCGACGGCATATCGATCTCGCGCACTCCAGCCGCAGAGGCGACGAGTGGATACGGATGTCCGGCGTTGCTGACCACGGCCTCGGCCGCGGCTGTGTCCAGCCGCAGAAGCACGAGCGAGGTGAAGGTTCTTTGCGCTCCGATTCCGCGCAGCACGCGATGCAGGCGGTCGAGCACCTCGGCCGGAGCGCGGTCCGCTTCGATGAGGCTGGCCAGCCCGGCCTTCGTCATCGCATGAGCGATGGCGCATGAGTAGCCATGACCGGAGACGTCGCCCGCCGCAATCCAGATCCGGCCATCGCCGTCGCTGATGAAATCGTACAGATCGCCGCCCGCTTCATGCGCGAGAACGGACCGCGCGGCGATCTCGAACCCGTCGAGCCGCGGCATTTCCGTTGGCAGCAATCCGAGTTGAATGCGCGCCAGAAGATCGAGCTCGTGTTTGAGCCGGTTCTCTTCTTCCAGCCGGCGAACGAAGGCAGGCATGCGGACGGGACCGCGCTCCACTTCCTCGGGACGGCGAATGCCGATCAGTCCCAAAGCGAGAGGCGCAATGGAGACGCCGCCCATGATGATCGCCGGCAACTGCATCCATCCGAAGTGGCGGAGCCCCATGATCGCGACGGGAAGGGTTATCGATAGTGTCGCCGCGACGAGCAATGCGGTCAGGCCGAATTCCTTGTGCGCACGCACGAGCACTGCTCCGATGATCAAACCCGCGGCGATGGCAATGGGCACGGAGGAGAGCGGAATGTGCGGAGCGAGCATCAACCCTGTGAGCAACACATCGGCGCCCGGGATTCGGCGAACGATTGGCAGGCGCATGCCCGCACAAACTCCGAGCAGGATGATGCTGGTTCGAATCGCAACTTCCTCGAGCGGCGATCCCTGGGCGCTGAAGACGGGCAGGACCACCGATCCCTCGATTGGCGATACGCCGCGAACGAGCGTCGAGAGGGAGAGGATTGCCAGTTGAATGCCAACGAGAGCGGTGCCGATTGCCGATCCGGCCAGAAGGGCTCGCGCGGCATTGGGACCGAGGCGCCGCGCCCGCAGGTCGTCGAGCGAGGAGCGGAAGCCGGGCACCGTCGACCGAACCCAGGATTCGGCGGCGGACCAGAGAATGCCGAGCCCGACCGCTTTGCCGAGCGCACTCGACATCGGGTTCACGAGTTGGATCCACGTCTCGCTGTCTCGCACGACGCTGATCATCGACAGGGAGAACGACACCAGGGCGAGCACAGCTCCCGATCTCAGATCGAGCCGCCGTCTCACCAGAAGCACGATGAAGAGGATGAACACGAGGAGATTGATGGCGAACTTGGGCATCACTCTGGCGATGATTCCGCCAACGGAGATCGCCGCGAGGTGCTTGCGGGCTTGCTCGGCAGAATTGGTGATTCGGTGGACGACGGCGACATCCGTGCTGAGGAACGAAACGCCGATGAGCGATTCAGGCGGACGCGACGATGGCAAGCCTGCGACCTGCGTCCGCTGGCCGAGGATGCTGGTCTGTTCCGAGCGCTCCATGCTCTGGCCGTGCGCGGCGATGGCCATGATGGCCTGAAACCGCAACATGGCCTCGGACTCGCTTTTCGGCGTGCGTGCAAAGGGGTCACGAGGAGTCCACATCGCCGCGACGGGCTCGCCTCGGAGCGAGAAGAGCACGCGCAATTCCCCCGCGCCTCCCGTCCAGCGACCCTGCGCGCCTGCATTCACAAACGGGCCCCGACCTTCCCGTGTCAGCCAGTCCGAGGCACTCGGGCCCAGGGTCTCGTAGGCCGGATCGGAGTGGATGAGTTGCAGCTCGTTGTTCAGCCAGCGCGTCGACTGCAGCCCGAAGCGCGGCTCGCCCTCGATTGCCACGCCCGCCTGCCGAGCGAGGCCGGTCAGACGCTCGCTGAAGAACGAAGGCCTTGGAATCTCGCCGCTACGCCATTCGGGAAGTCGATATGCCGCAGCGATCAGCCCGAGCGCAAAGACCAGAACACTCGATCCACCGAGGAGCACGGCGCGCCGGCGAGACGATGTCTGGTTCACGTCGTGGTTATACCCGGTTCAGCTAGGAAAGTTCACGGAGCGTGCATGCATCCGGGGACCATCGTAGGGCCCAGCAGGGCTGGGCCGCTGGTGTTTGGACA
>DASQGS010000175.1:0-12766 GCA_035632455.1 Thermoanaerobaculia bacterium
AGCCGTGCGCCCCTACTGGGGCGGCATCTTTCCGAGTGCTTCAGACGAGGGTTGCGGGCGCACAGCACGCGCGCCCCTACGCGATACCCCGCTGAAGCGATCCTCATCAGCGACAGCGACGGACACAGCTCTTGGGTGTGAGCAGCACCGTCCATCCGTGTTGCCTGCCACAATCTCCGAGACGAAGGGTGACGTATTGATGTTGCGGACACTCATGGATGAGTGAAAACGCAACAGTCCAGCCCTTCGACGACCTTCGAGCCCCAGCGGTTGAAGGGCGTCAAGCCCAGGCTAGGCGAGCCAGAACAGGCCTCCGCCGGAGAGGAACGCAATGTATAAAGCAATTCTCTACGACGCCACACTCTGCATTGGATGTCAGGAATGCGAGCGCGGCTGTGCCAAGGAGAACAACCTCCGCTACGACGACGCCGTGAACAAGGAGCGGGCGACCTCGGATCACAAGTACACATACGTCGCCTTCGGCAAGAACGACAAGTACATGCGGCGGCTCTGCATGCACTGCGCCGACCCGACCTGCGCATCGGTCTGCCCGGTCGGGGCCCTCTCGAAGACGAAGCTCGGACCGGTCGTGTACGACGAGAGCAAGTGCATCGGCTGCCGCTACTGCATGGTGGCCTGCCCATTCGGCATCCCGAAGTACGAATGGTCGAAAGCGCTGCCTGGCGTGCGGAAGTGCACGATGTGCTTTGACCGCCAGAGCGCCGGGAAGCCGACCGCGTGCACGGAAGCGTGCCCGACCGGCGCCACGATCTGCGGCGACCGCTCCTCACTGCTCGCAGAGGCTCATCGCCGCCTGCGCGAAAACCCCAATCAGTTCATCAATCACGTGTACGGCGAGAGCGAGGTCGGCGGGACATCGGTTCTGCTCATCTCGTCCGAGCCGTTCGAAAAGTTCGGCTATCCGATCCACTACGGCAGCGACGCCCTGCCGCCGCTGACTGGAAGAGTTCTCGCGCACGTGCCCGACGTGGCATTGCTGGGCTGGGCGGTACTGGGCGGGATCTGGTGGATCACGAACCGTCGCGAGGCAGTCGCTGCTGTCACCGAGCGCCCGCGAGAAGACCACGGCCAGGAGCCGAAGTGAGGACACCATGATCAACCAACAGTCCGGCAAGCTGCTCGACAAGCTGCCCAAGATCACATTCTGGAGAGTGCTGTTCGTCATCACGATAGCCTGCGGCGCCTACTCGACCTGGCTCCGCTTCTTCCGAGGTCTCGGAGCATCGACGAACCTTACCGACCAGTTCCCCTGGGGACTCTGGATCGGTTTCGACGTTCTCTGCGGCGTCATGCTCGCGGCCGGCGGCTTCACGCTGATGGCCACGGTCCACATCTTCAACGCCAAGCGCTTCAAACCGATCGCGCGGCCGGCACTGCTGACGGCGTTCCTCGGCTACCTCCTCGTGATCGCGGCGCTGATGTTCGACCTTGGCCGCCCTTATCGCATCTGGCATCCGCTGGTGATGTGGAACCCGCGCTCGGTCATGTTCGAGGTCGGCTGGTGCGTCACGCTCTACACCAGCGTTCTCTCGCTGGAGTTTCTGCCGATCGTTTTCGAGAGGCTTCGCTTCGAGCAACCGCTGCGCATACTCAGGATGATCTCGGTCCCGCTGTTCATCCTCGGCATCATCCTCTCGACGCTTCATCAGTCCTCGCTCGGCAGCCTTTACCTCATCGTGCCCGGCAAGCTTCACCCGCTCTGGTATTCGCCGCTGCTCCCGGTCTTCTTCTTCCTCTCGGCGATCGCGGTCGGGCTGGCAATGACGATCTTCGAGTCGACGATGAGCTCCCGGCACTTCAACCATCAGCTCGAGAAACCGCTGATCCTCGACCTGGGACGCATTCTGCTCGTGGTCCTGATCGTCTATGCGCTCCTGCGAGCGCAGGATCTCTTCCGCCGCGACGTGCTGAAATTTGCGTTCAACACCACGCAGGAGGCGTCGATGTTCTGGGTCGAGGTCGGCCTGGCTCTGATCGTGCCGATCATCCTCATGCTCGTCCGCAAGATCCGCGAGAATCCGATGTCGCTGTACGTGGTCTCGATCATGGTCGTCGCCGGATTCCTCGTGAACAGGCTCAACGTGGCCGTTACCGGAATGGAGCGCTCGGCGGGGGTCACTTATGTTCCGCGATGGACAGAAGTCGCAGTCACGCTGAGCATCGTCGCGGCGGGCATCGCGTTGTTCGCGGCCGCGGTGAAGTACTTGCCGATCTTCCATGAAATGCCGCCGGCGCGAGCGGATCGAAGGGTTCCGCCAGCGACCGCGGCACCGGCTCAGGCGGGGTAACGAACGTGGACTCCTCCGAGCGACGCCGGATCGTTGTGGCAATCGCCGGCCGCATCAGCAGAAGCATCGGAGCAAAGCTATTCACGCTGGTCTTTCTGGTGCTCCTGCTCGACCTCGGCCTGATCGGCTACGCGAGCGTGCGCCTGCACCGGCAGCATCTCGAGTCGGAGACGCTTCGCGCCGCGGGCCGGATGAGCAACGTGATCGGGCGCAGCGTGTCGTACTACATGCTTCGCAACGAGCGCGACGCCCTCGAGCACACGATCGAGACCATCGGCCGCGAGCCTGGAATCGTCGTTCTCCGGGTCTTCAATCCCGAGGGCCGCATCAGCTTCTCGACGAACAGGAGCGAAGTCGGCCGATCGGTCAGTCAGGCCGAGCCTGCCTGCGTCGGCTGCCACAAGAAGGCCGGTCAGCCGGTCAGCACGCCGCCACCCGACCGGCTCCGCATTTTTCGCGTCGGCGACACACGCGTCCTCGGCGTCGTGAGCCCGATCCCGAACGCGCCTTCCTGTTCGAGCGGCGCGTGCCACGCCCATCCGGCAACCCAGCGCGTGCTCGGCGTCCTCGAGACCAACATCTCGCTGGCCACTGCCGATGCCGACCTCGCCTCGGCATCGCGCCAGTTCATCGTCTACAGCGCTCTCGGCATGTTCCTCGCGATCGCAGCCACCATTCTCTTTCTATGGCGTTTCGTGCTCAGGCCTGTGAAGGTCCTTCACGACGGCACCGAGCGCCTCGGACGCGGCGAGCTCGGCGTGCAGATCCCGATCGAATCGCAGGACGAGCTCGGCGAGCTCGCGGGCTCCTTCAACGACATGAGCCGGCAGATCCTCGATGCCCGCGAGGAGACCACCTCGTGGGCGCGCACGCTCGAGCAACGCGTCACGCGCAAGACCGCCGAGCTCCGGCGGGCCCACGATCAGATGCTCCAGGCCGAGAAGCTCGCTTCACTCGGCAAACTCGCCGCAGTCGTCGCGCACGAGATCAACAATCCTCTCTCCGGCATCCTCACCTACGCCAGGCTCATCCGGAAGTGGATCGAGCGGGGCGACACGCTGGAGACGCGCGCCGTCGAGATGGCGGACTCCCTTCGCCTGATCGAGTCGGAAAGCCGCCGCTGCGGCGATATCGTGCGCAACCTGCTGACCTTCGCCCGCGTTGCGCCGATGAATATCGGAGAGGTCGACGTCAACGCCGTGATCCGCCAGACCGTGCGGCTCGTTGAGCATAAGCTCGACCTCGGAAACGTGCTCCTCCATCTCGAACTGGCCGAATCGATTCCCAAAGTGCGAGGCGACACCGGCCAGGTCGAGCAACTTCTCCTGGCGCTGATCATGAACGCGATCGAGGCCATGCCGCACGACGGCAACCTTTCGATTACGACCGCAGCGCCCGACGATTTGAGCGTCGTCATCGTGATCGAAGATAACGGCATCGGCATCCCCGAGGATCTGCTCCCGCGGCTGTTCGATCCGTTCGTGACTACCAAGGAAGAAGGAAAGGGCGTCGGCCTCGGGCTGGCCATCAGCCGCAGCATCGTCGAACGCCATGAAGGCAAGATCGAAGTGAAGTCGCAGCCGGGCCGAGGGACCGCATTCACCATCACCCTTCCCACAACGGCGGCGGAAGCCGGAGCGACCGGCACAGGCGGCCTCGCGGTCGCCGGAGGCACAGCATGAACGACAAAGGAAGAATTCTGATCGTGGACGACGAGCTGAGCGTTCGCGATTCACTCAGCCGCTGGTTCCGTGACGACGGCTACGAAGTCGGTACCGCCGAGGGAGCCAACGAAGCGCTCACCCGCCTCGCTGAAGGACGGTGGGATCTCGCGCTGATCGACATCCGCATGCGCGGCACTGACGGCATCGAGCTGCAACGACGCATCCACGAGATCGATCCCCAGCTTCTGGCGATCATGATGACCGGCTATGCCGCGGTCGACACCGCCGTTGCCGCACTGAAGAACGGCGCCTACGACTACATCACCAAGCCGCTCGATCCTGATGACGTCTCCCACCTGGTGGCGAAGGCCCTGTCTCATCGTCAGGCCACCGAGGAGAATGCGCGGATGCGCGAGGTCATCACGTCGCACGCCGTCCATCCCTCGGAGATCGTGGGGCAAAGCGCCACGATCCGGAAGATTTTCGACGCCATCGAGACGGTCGCGCCGACCGACGCCACAGTCCTGATCACCGGGGAGAGCGGCACGGGCAAGGAGCTCGTGGCGCGCGCGATTCACGCCGGCAGCCCGCGACGGTTCCATCCACTGGTGGCCATCCACTGCGGCGCGTTGACCGAGACGCTGCTCGAGAGCGAACTGTTCGGCCATAAGAAAGGCGCGTTCACGGGCGCGCAGTATCGCAAGAAAGGAAAGTTCGAGATCGCCGAGGGAGGCACGGTCTTCCTCGATGAGATCGGCGACATCAGCCTCAAGACCCAGACCGATCTCTTGCGCGTGCTGCAGGAGCGAGAGATCACGCGCGTCGGAGGACATCAGCCGATCAAAGTTGACTTCCGCTGCGTGGCGGCGACGAACCGGGACCTCGCGCAGCTCATCCAGGAGGGGAAGTTCCGGCCGGACCTCTACTATCGCCTCAACGTCTTCCGCATCGAGCTGCCGCCGCTCCGCGAGCGACACGAGGACATCCCGCTGCTCGCCGATCACTTCGTTCGCAAGTTCTCGTTGGCGATGAACAAGCGGATCGTCCGCATCTCGCCCGAGGCCATGGACCTCGTGCAGAGCCACGATTGGCCGGGCAACGTGCGCGAGCTGGAGAACGCCATCGAGCGGGCCATGGTCGTCGCGCGCGAGCCCGAGATTCGCGCCGAAGACTTCGCCATCAAAGCCATCGCCGCGACACCGTCGAACGGCGCGAAGGCGTTGGAGGACGTGGAGCGCGCGCACATCCTGCGCATCCTCGAAGAGTGCCAATTCAATCAGACTAAGGCGGCGGAGCTGCTTCACATCGACCGCGTGACTCTGCACAAGAAGCTCAAGAAGTACGGTTGGATGCGACCCACCGCCGACGTGCGATGAAACCGATCCGGCTGGTCACGGTCGGCAGCGTCGAGCCGCGCATGCTCGATGCCGCGCGACGCGCTCTCTCGATCGAGCTCGGGACGAGCTGCATCGCCGTGCCTCGCGAGTTGGATCCGGCGTTCGCATTTCACTCCGAGCGCAGCCAGTACCACTCGACCGAGATCCTCGAGCAGATCGCGCGAACGGCGAGCGACGCGGAGATCTGCGTCGGCATCACCGGCGTCGATCTCTACATCCCGATCCTGACGTTCGTCTTCGGCGAGGCCCAGCTCGGCGGCTCGTGCGCCGTCGTTTCCTACCACCGGCTGCTCCAGCAGTTCTACGGCCTTCCGCCCGATGATGAGCTCGCAGTCGAGCGCCTCGAGAAGGAGGCGGTTCACGAAACGGGCCACGTCCTGGGCCTGACTCACTGCGACGACTACGCCTGCGTCATGGCGGCCTCGCACTCGGTGGAATGGCTGGATATCAAAGGAACGGCGCTGTGCGAGGAGTGCCGGGGGAAAGTGGAGATCGTGTCATCCTGAGGCGGCGGCACCCCGGAGGGGTAGAGCGCGCCGAAGGATCTCCTTGCGAGGGCCACGATCTCTGCCGAGGAGATCCTTCGCCGCGCTCCACCCCTACCGGGGTTTCGCCGGCTCAGGATGACACAACAGCCGCGGCGCGTTCCGATATCACATCCCGCCGGCGCTCATGGTCCTTGCTCCTTTGACGCGGAGCTTTTCGCCGGGCTGGAGCATGTGGCTGACCGCGAGCTGGTTGAGGTCGAGGAGCTCTTCGATCGAGAGCCTGAACTTCTTCGCGATCGAATAGTACGTCTCGCCTCGCTTCACGGCGTGGAACGCTCCGTCACTTCCGTGGGTGAGGATGGCGCTGAGCTCGCGGGGGCGAAGCGGCAGGTAGATCGAATCGCCGGTGTGTACGCGATTGGCGGACTTCAGGCCGTTCATCGCCAGAATGACATCGGGCTTCGTGCCGAGGAGCTTCGCAAGCCGTTTGATCGAGTACCCCTGGCGGAGCGTGAACGAGCAGACGGCGATGCGGCTGTCCTCATTCTTCAGAGTCGCAGCGCGGGCGGCGATCGCCTCCGCGGCGGCGGTCGGCACGCGCACGACCGACTTGCCCGGCGGCAGGAGCCCGCGCGGGTAGGCGGGATTCAACTCGAGCATCGTGGCCTCGTCGACCTTCGCGACCTGTGCCAGGAATGCGAGCGAAAGCGGTCCCTCGATCTCGACCCGCTTCTCATCGAACTTGACGGGCTCAGTCAACCGGAATCCGTACGTCGCCGGATCGCTGGCGATCATCAAGGTGGCGAAGAAGGTGGGCACGTATCCGCGCGTCTCCCGCGGCACGGCGGTCTGATCGAGCAAGTCCCAGAACGTCGTCGCGCCGGTGCCGGCAAGGGCTCGGCGAATCCGCCCGGGCCCGGCGTTGTAGGCCGCAAGCGTCAGCGGCCAATCGTTGAACTGGCGATAGAGGTCCTTGATGTACGCCGCGGCGGCGCGCGTCGAACGCTCGGGGTCGGCGCGCTCGTCGACCCACCAGTCCACGCGCAAGCCGTACTCGCGCGCGGTCTCGGGCATGAACTGCCAGATGCCATGCGCTCCGGCGCGGGATGTGAGCGTCGGTACGTACGCGCTCTCGATCACGGGAAGATAGGCCAGGCCGCGCGGGAGTTTGTACTCGTCCAGAGCCCTTTCGATTAGCGTCTTGTACTTCGCGGATCGCGTCAGCGAGGTTTGAATGCTGTCCTTGAGCCCGGTCGAAAAGTAACTCAGCGCTCCGTTGATCGTCTTGTGCTGCGGTATGGGCATTGAGACGAGCGCTTCGACGTCGACCGTCGGCGGCTTCACGGTCATTCCAGTGCGGGCGACGATCTGGGCATAGGCGTTTTCGAGCGCGTGCCTGAATTCCTCGGCCTCGATGCGGGTGGGTGAGGCGGCGGCTGTCGCCAGCGCGGGAGCGGTCTGGGGTGGCGCGGCGACGGGGGTGACGGCCGCGACGGGATGGGACGCGGGCGCGGGAGGGGAAACAGGCGACGCGCAAGCGAAAGCGCATGCCAACACGATCAACGGCGGCCAACGTCTGTTCCTCATCGCAGCACCCCCAACGTTACGCGACCCGCAGCCTGCGGCGCGGCCCGGATCTAACCCAGATCGATCTTCAAGTCCAGCGAAAGCGATTCGAGGTCCGACAAATCGCCGAGCTCGACCAGTTCATCCTGTTTCAGAACTTCATCCTGATCTTCGCCTTCGAAACACACCGTGATGCGGACGTTCTTCGAGTGCGCGAGCACGCCCCGCGAGACCGCGAGCGGAATCGCCTTGCGGATCCTGCGGTTGGGTTTCGTCTCGTCGGCGGGCTCGGCATGAGGTTCCTTCTTCGACCTCGACGGTCCCTGGGTCGCCCGCTTGCGCAATGCCTCGAGCTCGGCCATGACATCGACCGACGATCTCACCTTGACATGCTTGACCTCGGGGTCGGCCTTGGCCTGCTTCTCCGTCCGGTTGAAGTCGATGTCCGGCTCGTGGCCGCCCGTGTGAGCGGCCGGCGCAGGCGGCTCGGGCACGGGGATCGCGGGCTCGGGCACGGACAGCGGAAGGTCATCCGGAAGATTCAACGTGGCGAAGGAATCTTCAGGCGGCGCGTACTGCAATGGTGGGGGCGCCTCAGGCAATGGCGTGTCGAGCAGAACATGCGCCCCAACGTCCGCCGTGTCGGCCAGCGTCCGGTCCCCGAACACTTGCTCCTCGACAGGAGGCTCGGCGACCACGGGCGCCGGCACTTCTTTGAGAATCGGAATCGGACGTGTCGGCTCCGGCATGGGCACCGCGGTGGCCGCCACCGCGGCTTGTGCCGGAGCCGCGGACGACGCGGCAGCCGGCAAGGCAAACGACCCTGAGGGGGCGGGAGTCCGGAGCGGCGGCACGGACGGCAGAGGTGGCGCGGCTGGAAGCGGAGGAGCAGCCGGCGGCAGCGCGGTCGAGCCGGCGAGCGTCGCCGGGCTTGATCCATGATGCGCCTCGTCGCGACGGAAGATCGTCGTGTCCCCGGCCGGTCTGCGCACCGGGGGCTTGGCGTCATCACCGGTCATTCGGCGCCGGAGCGTTCGAAGCGTCAGCTTCGAAATCAGCTTGAGCGTCTCGAATACGCCGGCCCCCGTGACCGCCGAGGCCTCGACGTGCTCGTATCGCCCCTCGGGGTCCAGAGCTTCGAGCAGCAGGCTCGGCTCGGCGATGTTCGGCAGATCGCGTTTGTTGAGCTGCACGACCGTCGGTATGTCGTCGAGGTTGAGGCCGATCTCCGCGAGGTTCTCGCGCAGATTCCGCAGACTCTCGACGTTGGCCTCCACCATGGCCTTCTGGGAGTCGGCGACGAAGACGATGCCGTCGACGCCTTTCAGCACGAGCTTGCGGGTCGTGTTGTAGAAGACCTGGCCGGGAATCGTGTAGAGCTGAAGGCGGGTCTTGAATCCGCCGATCACGCCGACATCGATTGGCAGGAGGTCGAAGAAGAGTGTGCGGTCGGTCTCCGTCTCGAGGCTAACCATCTCGCCGCGACTTTGGGGGGAGGTCTTGGTGTAGACGTAGTGAAGGTTCGTGGTCTTCCCGCACAGGCCCGGACCGTAGTAAACGATCTTCGCGGCCATCTGCATCGTCGCGTAGTTGAAGAAGACCATCCGAAGGACTCCCGGCGGTGAAACGGGCTTTGATGGTAGCACCCGCTTCTGAAGAGGGTCAAGAAACAGAGTCCTTGCGTTCCAGCGACTTAGCGCGATTTTTGTGGTCGGATTGGTCGTCTTTCTCCGACGTTGTGCCGAGGGCGGCGAAGTCATGCGCGCTACTCGCCGCCGGAACGCCTCGCCGGCGTTCTGAGGGACGATCAATCGCGCTGGTGATTCGCGCCGCGAGCTCGCGATACAGAGCGGCGATCTCTGGCTGCGGCGCGAGGGCTTCGATGTGGCGCTCGATGATTTCGCGATCTCCTCGGGCGGCTGGGCCGGTGAAGCGGCCGGCATCATCCGACGACGTCCAGTTCTCGATTGCAGACTGCGCGAGACGCGCGAGATCTGCGCGCACCTCCGGCGCCGCGAGACCAGCGCGCGTCATGAGCTCATGAGCTACGTCGAGCATGGCTGCGACATAGTTTGAGCCGAAGACTGCCGCGGCGTGGTAGAGCGGCTTCGACCGCGGATCGATCTCCGCGAAGCGAGCGCGGACCGCTGAAGCGATCTCTCGCGCCACCGGCCGGCACTCCGAGGGGCCTTCGAATACGAGGAGCGTGCCGGCGAGATCGGAAGGCTCGCCGACCGGCGGCAGCGCCTTGAGGGGATGGAGCGAGAAACCGCGCCCGGAGAAGACATCGCTCGCCACGGCGCCGCTGGGATGGAAAGGCACGGCTCCGGAGCCGACGATGCTTGCCGCGAGTGCCGGGATCGCTCGATCGGTGACCGCAACGAGAAGAACGTCGGCATCGCTCGCCAGTTCCTCCGCGCTAGCCACCTTCGCATCCAGGAGGTGCGGGAGCCGGCTCCCGGACTCCGGCCGAAGCGCGATGCCGGAGATCGGCCAACCTGCTTGACGCCAGGCTGATCCGAAAGCCCACGCCGCCCGACCGCCGCCGATGATGCCGAGACGCATGAGGCTATGGTAGTCGTTCGTCGCGTCGCATGCCGCTCTCGCACATGATCTGTCGGATCGGACGGATCGGACGGATCGGCCTGATCGGTCTGATGCGATGCTATCCTTGTTACTCATGCACCGGTTCCCGCTCACGATGGCGATCGCACTGACGGCGACGTGGCTGATGGCCGCTCCGCCGTCGACCTGCGGTCTCGCTGACGATTATGGCCGGGCCCTGTGCGCGTATCAGAAGCGCAACTTCCCGGAGGCGGAGAGGCGGTTTCGGGCCATTCTCGGGCACGGCGAGCACGACGTCACGATGATCCACTCGCTCTATTTCCTGGCTAGGACGGAGATGAAGGTCGGGCGGTACGAAGAGGCGTCCGAGTTGCTCGTCAGAATCTACGGCCTCGATCCGGCGTTCTTTCAGGACTGGAACTGCGACTTTCTCGTCAGCGAGTGCCGCCGGGCGCTCGGGCGGGAGTAGGCGCTTCCGCGATAGACAGCCATGGTCCAGACGAACTTCGAGCTCAAACGCAAACTCCTCCAGCTCGAGGCGCTCTACGACATCGGGCGGGCGCTCAACACGCTTCGCCCCGAGGCCGAGCTCCTCGAGGAACTGATGCAGCGCGCCATCGCCGTCCTTGATGCCCGGCTTGGACTCGCGTTCTCGCTCGATGAGAACCTCAAGGTTCAGCATCTCTTCTCATTCGCCCTGGCCATCGATCCGCCGGCGGCTGTTCTCGCGGAGCCTGCGGTGAAGCAGGTCCTGGCCTCGCGAGAGCCGATGTCGCTTGCGGTCTCGCGATTCATGGGCGTCGAGGGAAACGGACTCCTCATCGCTCCGATGATCGCCGGCGACGCCATCCTCGGAATCCTCGCCGTCGGCGGCAAGGAAGAGCGCGGCGACAAGAGCGGCAGCTTCGTCGAGGACGACCTTCGATTCCTCGCCTCCCTTGCCGCCATCAGCGCCGCGGCGATCGACAATACCCGCAATTTCCACCACCTCAGCCTGGTGCGGGAAACGCTGGAGGACGAGAACCGAAGTCTGCGCCAGCGCATGCTGCGCGAGTACAACGACCGTCTGATGGTCGGCGACTCGTCGAAGATGCAACGCGTGATCGACCTCGTGGCGCGCGTCGCCGAGAGCCAGGCCGGCGTCCTCATCCGCGGCGAGTCGGGGACCGGCAAGGAGATGGTGGCCCGGCTCATCCATGGCAATTCGCCGCGGAAGGACGGGCCGTTCGTGGCCATCAACTGTGCGGCGCTTCCCGAGACCCTGCTCGAATCGGAGCTCTTCGGCATCGAGCGCGGCGTGGCCACGGGCGTCGAAGCGCGCGCCGGCAAGTTCGAGCTGGCCCGCGGCGGAACCGTGTTTCTCGACGAAGTGGGCGACATTCCGCTGGCGCTCCAGGCCAAACTGCTGCGCGTCCTTCAGGAGCGGGAGGTCGAGAAGCTCGGCGGGCGCCGCCGGATCCCGATCGACGTGAGGATTCTCTCGGCCACGCACCGCGATCTCGAGGAGATGATCGAGCGCGGCGAGTTTCGCCAGGACCTTTACTACCGGCTCAAGATCGTCGAGATCACTCTGCCGCCGCTGCGAGACCGCCGCGAGGACATCCCGAAACTGGTCCGGTTCTTCCTCGACAAGTACGGCCGGCGCGAAGGGCTGCACGACGTTCGCATCACGCAGGAAGCGCTGCAGAAGCTGATGCGCTACCCGTTTCCGGGCAACGTTCGGGAGTTGGAGAACCTGATCGAGGGAGCTCTGGCCCTGACGACCGACCCTGTGATCGACCCCGGCGACCTGCTGCTACCGGAGCCTGCCGGCACTCAGGACGAGCGGGCGCTGTCCGGCGATCTGCCGACGCTCGACGAGCTGGCGAGTCGTTACATCGCCCGTGTCCTGGCCTTTGCGAAAGGGAATGTGACGAAGGCATCGAAGATCCTCGGGGTCGACCGGAAGACGATTTCGCGCAGGCGCGAGAGCATATCCCAAAAAGGTACTGATGCCCCATTTTGGGACATTCACTGATAGGCTTAATGATAAGAATGACTTAGCGACAACTGTCATTAGGTATTCACGCGATTGTGGCATTCTGGTACAGTGTGATTTCTGAGTGACGAATCGCCCGGACTCGTCTAAACTCATTACCGTCAACGGATTAGGAGGCTCGACGCTGCGATTGCGAACTTGGCAGTCTGGTTGCTCTGTGAAGGTCTCGCCACACGAGGGGGACTTTCATGAACTACCTTGCTCAGACCCGCACCAAGATCGAGTCCGCGATTCCAGCCGGCTACGCGCTCCCTACGCTCCTTGCGGTCAACACGTTCGTGCTGCTGGCCCTCGACCAGCTCGGCGGAGTCCCGGCGTGGATCAAGTCGGCAACCGCCCTCTTCCTCTCCTTCTGACGTGCCGACGTGCCACAAACCGGCTCAGGACGCCTGAATGACGACCTCCGCAGAGCGTCAGATGGAGCTCACTCTTCCGATGCTGCCCGACATCGAGATTGCGGCTGCCCGCGCGGCCGGCAATCTCGCGCGGGAGCTGGGGATGGCTCCGGAGAAGATCGATGAGATGACTCATGCGATCATCGAGGCGTGCATCAATGCTCGCGAACACTCCGGTTGCGCGGATCAGCGCTTATACATAAGATTCCACGGCGTCTCTCCCGGTCCAGGCCCTTCCCGAATCGATGTGTGGATCACCGACCACGGAAGAGGGTTCAATCAGGACGAAGCGAGAGTACGCCGCAGCAAACTCGGCGCCGCGCACAAACGCGGGTGGGGCTTGC
>DASQGS010000176.1:0-6486 GCA_035632455.1 Thermoanaerobaculia bacterium
CCGCGGAAGAGGCAAACGATCTTTCCTTCAAGCGTGCCGTGCTCGTCGACTTGGGCAACGTCTACGAGATGGATTATCAGATCTCGCAGGCGATCGGCTGCTTCGAGTCGGCGTTGGATCTGCTCGAGGATGCCGAGCAGACTCACAACCTCAGCCGGGGATACACGCTGGAGAACCTCGGGTACTGCAAACTCCTCTCCGGCGAGACTGCGAACGGAATCGCGCTCATCCACAAATCGATCGAGTACCTCGACGACGCCTTCGGTCTAGCCGAGGCATACATCGATCTCTGCTACGGCTACCTCGAGATCGACGATCTCGACCAAGCCCGGCAATGCGGTCAAACTGGTCTGGATCGTGCCCAGGATGCGCGGCACGTTCGCAACGCTCATTATCTGCTCGGCGAAGTTGCCTACAAGTCGGGCGATAGCGAGGCCGCCGAATTTCACTTCGAGCAGTTGGCGCGCTTCTATCCCGAATTCCGCAACCTCAAGAGTCTCCTGTTTGGTATTGATCTCCGCGGCCTGGTGAACCTCAAGCTATGAAACGAATCCTCGTCGCCCTCACGCTCGTCTTGCTATCGGTCGCTGGCTCCGCGCAGGCTGCCGATCGGGACATGCTGCTCACGTCGAGCGGAACGCTGTACACGATTGACAGCGTCTACGCGCAGGACTATCCCAGCGTTCAGGCCTCTTCGTGGCGCTTCCTGATCCTCACCGTGCAGAAGGGCGCCGCCGCTCCCGTGACCAGCATCGTTCCCGAATCGCTCCTGCCGGGCGTTCACATGATGCCCGCCCTGGCGTACGACTCCGACTCAGACACGTTGTTCGTCTTCTGGGAGAAGGCACCGGACAACGGTATCTCCAGCGACTTGGCTTTCTGCTCGTACCAGAACGGAACATGGAGCCCGGCGACCTCCCTAGGCGTTGTCGACCTTCACGTGCGGAACAACCTCCGCATCGGCGTGACCAAGACGTATGAAGCGAAGGACAAGGACGGCAACACGGTCGTGCTCCCGGGTCTCACGGTTCACGCGGTCTGGTGGGAAGACAGCGGCAGCAGCGAGTCTGCCGGCTATGCGATCTTCACGATCGACAAGGGAGCCGTGGCCGGGTTCCAGACCCGCAGCCTGTTGCACATGGTTGACACGACTCCGACTCCGTTCCTTATCGCTCCCGATTTCAGCCCCGAGATCCTCCGCCATCCCGCCCTTTTCGAATCGCCGGCCCATGACACCATCGACGTCGTCTTCGGCGATTTCACCACGAACGGATTCCACCGCCTGACCCTCAAGCCGGTTTTGGACGGCAGGCTTCGCATTCCGATCGGCGTACGCAACAAGGACTTCGGACCTCCGGCAAACTTCAATTCCACGTCGACCGGACGGATCTCCGCAATCTCGCCGGATCCCGATCACCTGCTCTTCTACTACGGTACAAAGACGGCCATCAACTACCTGCTCTACAAGGGAGGATGGTCGCCTGAAAACTCCATCGCGATCAACGACAAGCTCTCTGCCGAAGCCGCGGTGGATGCCATCCGCCGGATGCTCAGCGCGCAGTAGCCCGAACTTCCAAAGAGTCTGATGAGAGCCGGCCGCAGTGGCCGGCTCTTTTTGTTTGAATGCAAGCTCCATTGGGCATCCATCTCGAGCTACACCGGAGTGCCGTCGGATAGAATCCCTTTCCGATGCGACGCGTTCTACTTGCGATTCTTGCCTTCGCCATCCTCATTCCCGGCTCCGCCCTCGCCATTCCAGAAGACTATCTGGGTGAGACCCTCGTCTTCATGACCCTTCGGCGAGGCGAGATCGAGCCGGAGTACTTCTTCGACATCGGTCGCGTGGGAGACGAGATCGTTCGGCGCCACAGCCTCGGGATCGAGGCGGGCGTGACCGATCACCTGATGCTGGACGGCCGATTCACCTTTGATCAGACCGCACGCGATCGCGGCTTCGACTCCGGGCGCTTCGAGGTTCGCTACCGCTTCTACGAGCCTGGCGCTCTGCCGGTCGACATCGCCGCGTCAGCCGAGGTAAACAGCGAGCGCGGGGCCGCAGGCGACAGGCGGAGCTATGCCGTAGAGCCACGCCTCATCCTCTCGAAGCAGCTCGGCCGTATCGACGCCGCGCTGAACGTATCCGGCGAGATACGCCTGCGCGGCGGAGGAGGGTCGCAGCTTCTCTCAGCCGCGGCACTGAGCTACGCGCCGGTGGGCGCGGTCCGCTTTGGATCGGAGCTTCAGTATGCATTCAGAGAGAAGCGGGCAAGTGTAATTCCGCAGATCTGGATCAACCTTCCTCATCACCTGACCGTCAAGGCCGGCTACGTGCGGGGATCTCATCGAAGCGACGAGCGGTTCGCACGAGTGTCACTCGAGATCGATTTCTGAACGACAGGCAGGCAGCGCAATTCGACTTGGGTCACATCGTCCGCAGCACCACTCCCTCGATCTCCTGGCGCAGCGTCTCCCGCAGATGCTCGGCGATACGCTCGATCTGGGTGCGATCGTCGCCCTCGACCATAACTCGGACGAGGTCTTCGGTCCCCGAGTAGCGAACCAGAATGCGCCCGCGGCCGGCGAGCTCGCGCTCAGCTTTCAGCAGTTCCTCGCGATAGCGGAGTAAGGAGTCGAGCGGTGGCTTCGAAGCGACCCTCTGGTTCACCAGGAGCTGGGGCATCGGCGCAAACGTGTGCAGCGCCGAAAACGGTGCGTGTGCCTCGGCAAGGAGCTCGCCAAAGACAAGCGCGGTATGGATGCCGTCGCCCGTTGTGTGGCTCGCAAGGTCGATGATGTGTCCCGACTGCTCGCCGCCGAGAACGGCGCCGGATGCCTGCATTTGCTCCAGAACGTATTTGTCGCCAACGCTCGCGCGCAGGAGCTCGATACCGTCGGCGCGAAGCTGCCGCTCGAATCCGAAGTTCGACATCACCGTCGTCACCACGCGGTCGTTCCTCAGGCGCCCTTCGCGCTTCTCGCGATGTGCCCAAAGGAAGATGATCTCGTCGCCGTCGCGGATTTTTCCGGCATCGTCGACGAAGATAGCGCGATCGGCGTCGCCGTCGAATGCCACGCCGAAGTGGGCGCGCTTCTCGACCACGACTTCGGAGAGGCGCTCAGGATGCAGCGCGCCTGATCCCTCATTGATATTTCGTCCGGTCGGCTGGCCGTGGATGACGATCACATCGGCACCGGCGCGGCGAAAGACCTCGGGCGCGATTCGATACGCCGCCCCGTTCGCAACGTCGAGCACAACTCGCTGGCCGGCGAGCGCGTTCCGCTTGACGCCGCCCAGCAGGAAACGCTCGTAGCTTTCGACGAGATCGCGGCTCTCCTCCAGCCTGACATCCGCGACCCTCACGTCCTTGCGCCGGATCGCGAGAAGCTCGTCCTCGATCTCCTTTTCCGATGCGTCCGGCAGCTTCATGCCGTCGTGTCCGAAGATCTTCACGCCGTTGTCGGCGTAGGGATTGTGCGACGCCGAGATCGAGATTCCGGCCGCGGCATCGGAGATTCGGCAGAGATAGGCGATTGCGGGAGTCGGAACGATCCCGACGAACAGCGGCTCTCCCTCACCTGCGGTGATTCCGGCCCAGAGAGCCAACGCGATCGCCGGCCCCGACTCGCGCGTATCCATGCCCATCAGAATGCGAGGCGGCGCTCCGGCCGCGCGCAATCGATCCGCGAGCGCCTCGCCGAGGGCGAACATCGTCCGCGCATCGAGAGGATACTCGTCCGCCTTTCCGCGAATCCCGTCGGTTCCGAAGAGTATTCTCATCATTCCTTTCGCGGCCGTTTCCGTCTTGGAGGTTCCGCCTTCGCTTTCACGGAATCCGAATCGTTGTCCGCTGCAGACACGGAAGGCCCGGATTCCGCCAGCACCGGCACCGTGACCTGAACGGTAAGCGGCTCCACCACGCGGACGAGCTGCGTGTCCGACACCACGGCCACGTTCTGCACGAACGGCGCCGTGCGGCCGGTCATGATAATGCGTTCCGTCGCGACCTCGCTCACATTCCGAATCAGCGACGCCGGGCCGGAGACCAGTGCCTTCTCCGGCATCACCGTCGCATCGCCTGCGGCGTAGCCCGCCGGCGGCTGTCCCACAAGAAACGCTCGGATCGCAACGCCCTTCTGCCGGAGTTGCTCGACGCGGAAATGAATTTTTGCCGGCTGGATCGAGAGCACCTCGACCTCCGGCGGAATGTTCAGGGCCTGCGGCCGGAGCGTGATCTGCACGTCGCCGGCCTGAGCCCAACTGAGATCGACAGTGAGCTCGAGGGTCTGCGACGAGAGCGAGCGAAGATCGGGCACGCGACCGCGAAGGCGCACGCTGACAGTGTCGGGCACCGGCGTCGTGATCATGAGATTCCGCGGCATACCGACCAGCGAGAGCGGCGCGGCGAACGCGCGCTCCGACACGCGCTCGCGCCTCGGCGCGGAGACGACGAACCAGACCGCGAACGCCAGGAGCAGCGCAAGAACTCGCATGCCGAGGTTCGACATCCACGGCTTCATGACGAAGCACCCCGCTGGATTAGGCTGGCCGAACTGATGGCGAGGCGGACACGCATGATCGCAGCGAGCGACGCCCGATCGAGGTTCTCTCGCAGGACACCGTCGCTCGCCACGGCGAGCGATCCGTTCTCCTCGGAGACGACTATGATCAAGGCGTCGCTTTCCTCGCTGAGACCGAGTGCCGCGCGATGACGTGTCCCATGCGCAAGCATCGGATCCGCGGAGTTGGTAAGCGGCAAGAACGCTCCTGCCGCCGCGACTCGCCGACCTCGGATGATCACCGCGCCATCGTGCATCGGTCCGCCCGGAATGAAGATGGCCACGAGAAGCTCCGGGGTAACGATGGCGTCGAGCGGCTTGGCGCCTTCGATGTACATCCGCAGACTCTGTGTCCGTTCGATCACGATCAGCGCGCCGATGCGCCGCGAGACCAGGATCTCCACGGCATTGAGCACCGGTTCGAAGGTGGCATCGACGGTGCGCCGGTTGAATAACGCCAGAAGGGGATTGCGCCCCATGCGCGACAGGCCCTGGCGGATCTCATGTTGAAAAAGGATGATGACCGCGAACGGCAGGTAGAAGAGGATCTCCCGCGAGATCGCCTCGAGCGCCGCCAGGTCGAAGGCCCTGGCCACGAAAAACGTGCTGCCGAGAAACAGCAGCCCGATCGACATCTGCATCGCCCGCGTCCCGCGGATCAGCGCCAGGATGCTGTAGAGAATCACCGCGACGATGGCGATGTCGATCGCATCGCGCCACGTGAACTGGAGCATCAGGAAGCGATCGAACCAGTTCACGACGTGACTCCAGTGGTCGGTGGACAGTGGTCAGACGTCAGTAGCGGCGGCGCGAGAGGCAGCCCAACGCGCGTTGGGAATTCCGCGAGAACCGCCAACTCCCGAGCGACCCTTCTGACGACCGGCCACTGACCACTGACCATTCTCACTCTCGTCTCCCCCTCTCGATCGCCGCGAGCATCCCCAGAAAATCCACCGTCTCCCGAACGTCATGAACTCGGACCATCGTCACGCCCGCGCGATGCGCGGCCGCGACCGCCGCCAGCGAGCCTGCCATCCTCTCCGGACCGTTGGCGCGCCCGGTGATGTGCCCGATGAAGCCCTTCCGCGACGCGCCGATCACGACCGGCGCGATTGCGCGGAAGCGCTCGGCCTTCGCCAAGATCTCCAGATTATGCTCGAACGTCTTCGCGAATCCGATCCCAGGGTCGACGATGATGTTCGCCCGATCGATGCCCGCCAGCACCGCGGCCGCGCTGAAACTCTCCAGCTCCCGCGCCACATCCTCCACGACATCGTCATAGTGCGCATGCTGCTGCATCGTGCGCGGCTCGCCCCGCATGTGCATGAGGATCACCGGCACCCCTCGGCGTGCGGCAAGCTCTGCCATCTTCGGATCAAACCGCAGCGCACTGATGTCGTTGATGACATCAGCCCCGGCATCGAGCGCCGCCGCCGCTACGGCAGCCTTCGTCGTATCAACCGAGATCGGAACCGCGCTGCGCTCGCGGATTTGTTCGATCACCGGCACGACCCGCTCGATCTCCACCTCCGCTGAGACCGGCTCCGCCCCCGGCCGCGTCGACTCGCCGCCGATGTCGACCAACGCCGCCCCATCCTCCTCCATCTGCAGCGCGGCGTGCAGCGCCTTTCGATGATCGAAATGCACGCCGCCGTCCGAAAAAGAATCCGGCGTGACATTGAGGATGCCCATCACCAGCGGCATCCCCGAGGACCGACCGATCTGAAACCGCGCCATGGCCGGCGATCATACGACGACTTTGGAGTGCGTCAGCTTGCTGCGCAGTCCCGGGATCGGGCTACGATGGGCCATGGCCGAGAGGCTCGTCCGGATCGCCACGTATCCCGGGATCGAGGAAGCGGAGGCTGCGGGTGAACGGCTGATCGAACAACACATCAAGGTTCAGATCAGAGGACCCGTCCTCTTCGT
>DASQGS010000177.1:0-5681 GCA_035632455.1 Thermoanaerobaculia bacterium
CGGCTTGGTGGCATCGAAGTACCGATTCTGCCATACGCCGTCCTTACTGAATGGTGGCGTCCAATGCTTGAGCGCGTCCTTCTTGCTCACCTTCTTGCCACCGGCTTCCTTGCGGGCCTTCGAGTCGGCGTCTTTTGCAGCGATCCACCGGGCGCGATAATGCTCGACGATGTCCATCACGTGCGCGGCGTAAGCCTGGGCGACGGCTCGATCGCCTCGGATGATGAGCACGTTCTCGTCGTTGCACATCGATGCCCGGAATCCGAGATTGTGGCTCCCGGTGATCACCACGCAATTCGGGCTGAACGGATCGACGACAATCGTCTTGTCGTGGATCACAGCGTGCCCGTACTTGTAGATCTCCTCGCGCCAGTCCTCGAAGTCCTTCCAAATGCACTGCGGCGACACGACCATCATGTCGTCGTTGAATTCGGTGCTCCATCGCGTGCGATCGAGCTCGTTCGTCAGCGCGGGATCGCTCACCGCACCTCGAACGAACAGCTCCGGTTTCGCCGAAATCACTCTGGCGACCTCCTTGAGGAAATGAAAGCTGCCTGCCGCTCCGGCCTTGCCTGGCATAAAGGCGAGAAACAGAATCGACTGCCTGGCTCCGTGAAGGATCTCGTAGACCTCCGCCATGTCAACCGGCAATAGCGATGCCTTGTCTCCTTTCCCTGCACGCTTCGCCGGGCTCGTATTCGGCGAGAACCACGCCTGAATTGTGGCCATCCCGTCGAGGCTCACCCTCGGGCGCCGGGATGCGCAGCTCTTTCGCAGCGCCTGCCCCTGGATTCCCTTCATCGAAGCAGGTGGTACCGGCACGTGCGCCGGAACGTCCTTGCGCAGGTCCTGCCAATAGGCCAGGTACTGTCCGGCGAGCTCTTCCGACTCGATCATGATTGCGTTGTTGCTCTGGGTGCAGAGACCGCTGGCCGTCCAGTTGGTGCTCCCTGTCAGCACTGCCTTCGGCGTCCCAGCCTTGTCGCAGTAGACCATGAACTTGTTGTGGCCGATGTGCCCCGAAGGCATGTAGCGGCGAATCACCTCGATGTTGCCTCCCGCGTCGATGGCCTTCTGCAGTGCCTCGGCGGCCGGCTTGTTCTTGCCGTCGTACACGGTTTTCTTATGTCCATCGAGAGTGACCTCGTCGTTGTTGTTCGCGAGAATCAGGTGGAGGTCTTTGCAGGCACAGAGCCTCTCGATCAGCTCCTGGTCGGTGAGCTCGAACAACGCGGCCCAGCAGGATCCGCCTTCGTTGCGCGCCCGGTCCAGAAGCGTGGTGAGCGCCTTGAATAACTCGCCGGACAGCGACTTCCTCAAGTGACTGCCCCTCGTCTCGATCAGGGTCTTGAGGGTCTCGGCCGCGGCCGTGAATTGACTCTTGGTCCTGGCCGCAAATAGATCGTCTGCGGTGGCTTGAGTCGCGAGGATGCCTCGGTTGAAGAATACGGTGGCGTGGTCGCCACACTGTTCGGACACGGTCACCCAATCGGTCTCCGGTTGTGGCACGCCGGCCAGCGGGACGTTCGGCCCCTTCATCGGAATTACGCGGTACTTGTAGGTTCCGTCCCTCGGCGCGGAGACATCGCGCCAACTGTACTTGCGGATTGGGTCCTGGTCGGAGCAGACCTTCAGCCGCGCGCCGTCCGGACCCCGCTCGAACATCGGCAGCGCGACGCCCGCGTCAGGTGTGTCTTTCGTGAAGCGATGGATTGAGAATCCCGCACAATCATCGAGTTTCTCATCGTAGCTCCACGCGATGTGCACGTAGTCATTATTCGCGATGGCAATCGCCTTGGCACCTTGCATGGCAAGCCTCCTTGAAATGAGTTGAGTTGATAGGGAATCCTCGTCTGATCCCGGCCGGAAGGGAACTTGGCTTTGGGACGGGGTCAAGGTTATCGGACACGGTCACTGACTGACCTCATATGCGCTCGGGCTCCGTCGCGGCCCCGAAAAGTGCCCGACAGAATGACCGCGCGCCACCAATACTGAATGCCTTCCGACTCAATGTAGGCAGTTGGTTTCACATGAGCATGGGCGCCGGTCATAGATCGGTGTGACCTGTAACCACTTTCTTACCCGTGTCGCCCGATCATGCCTCTTACTCTTAACCGTCGTATCATTTCATCGATTTGGGAAACCAACGGAGGCGCCTGCAATGAACAGCAGAAAACCGTGGGAAGAGAAGCTCAAGCCCGAGCAGCAGCCGCATCTCGTGGAGGACAGCCGTGGACGCGGGCTGATGCTGGTCCCGACTCCACTGATCGTCGCGGCCGAGATCCGCCGCGTGGCCCGAGGGCGCTTGATCACGCCCGAGGCTCTGCGGGATCGCCTCGCCAAGCGCTATGGAGCGGCGTTCACCTGTCCGATGACCACCGGCATCTTTCTCAGCATCATCGCCGGGGCAGCCGAGGATCAGCTCGCCCGCGGCAGCCGGCCCGTTGCGCCGTACTGGCGCGTGGTGCAAACGAGCGGGGTGCTGAACCCCAAATGGCCGCCGGGGCCGGATCGCCAGGCAAGTCACCTTCGTGCCGAGGGACACCGGCTGGAGCGCGCGACCCGCGGCTGGCGGATCGCCGGGCGGGAGTGAGGAAGGAACGGGGTCGGGACATATGGAGTGCGGCGGCAAAGCCGCCGCTTTCGTTGACCACAGGCGAAGGACAAGCCTCTCGCGCGGACTCCACGAGCCGCGATAGCAACACGGCTCCTGCCAGGCGGTTCGCGGAGGCTGCGCGAGCGGCTCTTCGCCGCGCACGTGGTCATCGAAAACGGCAGCGAGCTGCCGCAATCCATAGAAAAGCCAGCGAGCTGCCGCAGTCCACAAAGATTTTCCTTTCCTGAACGCCGGAAGCATTGATTTTCCACATTCCCGGTCCTAAGTTGTCCTGACTCGGAAAAGTGACGCGTGCAGTCGAAGACGAATGATCGTGACTCGTCGCGGGAGAGGCCGCCCTCGATCGCCCTGCCGAAAGGGGGAGGCGCGCTGCGTTCGATCGACGAGAAGTTCACGGTCAACGCCGCGAACGGGACGTGCGAGCTCTCAGTGCCGCTGCCGTTCTCGAAGACGCGCAGCGGTCTCGATGGCTCGGTGAACCTGCGCTACGACTCCGGGTCCGGCAACAGCGTCTTCGGGATCGGATGGAGCGCCACCCTCCCTTCCATCCAGCGCCGCACGGACAAGCAGCTTCCGCGCTACGAGGACGCGGACGAGAGCGACGTCTTCGTGTTCGCCGGCTCCGAGGATCTCGTGCCGGCGCTCGTCGACACTGGCGGCGGCCACTGGACTCCGGATGTCGTCACGCTGGGCGGCGTGCGCGCGGTGCGCTACCGCCCGCGCGTCGAGGGCGGCTTCGCGCGCATCGAAAAGATCACGGCGACCGGCGAGACGTTCTGGAAGGTGACGACGCGCGACAACATCGCCACGATCTTCGGCCGCACCGCCGCCGCCCGCGTCGCCGATCCCGGCGATCCGTCGCGCGTTTTCCGCTGGCTTCCGGAGTGGTCGTACGACGACAAGGGCAACTGCGTCGAGTGGTCGTACAAAGCCGAGGATCTGGCGAACGTGCCCGACGCCGTCGAGGAGCGCAACCGTCGCTCCGGGCTCGCGCCGTTTGCGAACCGCCACCTCAAGCGCATTCGCTACGGCAACAAGGCACCGTACTTCGCCGACCCGACGAAGCCGTTCACGCCAGATGCTCCGTCCGATCCACACTACCTCTTCGACGCCATCTTCGATTACGGCGAGCACGATGATGCCGCGCCCTCGTTCGCCGAGCCGCACACGTGGCCCTGCCGCTTCGATCCGTTCAGCGAGCATCGCGCCGGCTTCGAGATCCGGACGTATCGTCTTTGCCGGCGCGTCCTCTTCTTTCACACGTTTCCGGAGCTGGGCACCGATCCCGAGCTCGTTCGCTCCGTCGATCTCGACTATCGCTTCTTCCACTTCGATGGAGCTCCTCGGGTGCGCACCGAGGCGGAGCTTCTTACCGCTGTCCGCCGCACGCACTACCGTCGCACCGGCCCGGCGGCATACGCGAAGAAATCCCTTCCCGCCGTCGACCTGACGTATCAGGAATTGCAATGGAGCCACGCGGTCGAGGAGATCGCCGCGGAAGACGTGGTCAACGCGCCGAGCGGCGCGAGCAGCGGCTATCAGTGGATCGATCTCTACGGCGACGGCGCGCCAGGAATCCTCACCGAGCAAGCCGATGCCTGGTATTACAAGCAGAACGAAGGCGACGGGCACTTCGCCCGCGCCGCGCGAGTCGCGCCGAAGCCATCGCTGGCCGGCGTCGCCGCGGGAAGCTTGCAGTTCGAGGATCTCGACGCGGACGGATCGAAGCAGGCCGTCGCGCGGGCCGGCGGCATCCGCGGCTGGTTCGAGCTCGACGACGACAACGAGTGGCTTCCGTTCCGGCAGTTCGATGGCAACCCGTCGGTCGATCTCAGCGATCCGAACACGCGTCTCCTCGATCTGGACGGCGACGGCCGCGCCGACCTGCTCATCTCCGAGGAATTCGTCTTCCGCTGGTTCCCGTCGCTGGGACGCGGCGGATTCGATGCGCCGCGCGTCGCGGACAAGCCGTTCGACGAGGAGCGGGGCCCGGCGGTGGTCTTCAGCGACGCCAGCCAGACGGTCTTCATCGCCGACATGAGCGGCGACGGGCTGGGAGACATTGTCCGCGTCCGCAACGGCGAGGTCGTCTACTGGCCGAACCTCGGCCACGGCCGGTTCGGCGCGAAAGTGACGATGGCTGACGCGCCGCTGCTCGATCTCCCCGACCGCTTCGACCCGAGGCTCGTGCAACTCGCCGACATCAGCGGCACCGGCGCCGCGGATCTGATCTACCTCGGCCGCGGCGACTTCAGGGCCTGGATCAATCTCGCCGGAAACGGCTGGAACGACGAGCAGCGCATCGATCCCTTCCCGCGCACCGCGCCCCCGAGCCGGGTCGCGGTCATCGATATTCTCGGCAACGGGACGGTGTCGCTGGTCTGGTCCTCGGAGCTTCCGGCCGACGCCGGCGCGCCGTTGCGCTACGTCGATCTGATGGGCGGGAGGAAGCCGTACATCCTCTCCGGCTACAAGAACAACCTCGGCCTCGAGGTCTCACTCACCTACCGCAGCTCGAGCCATTTCGCGTTGCTCGACAAGCGCGACGGCCATCCGTGGGCGACGAAGCTGCCGTTCCCGACGATGTGCGTCAGCCGCACCGAGACGCGCGACACCGTCGCCGGCACGCTGCTCGTCCGCGAGGCGCGATACCGCCACGGCTACTACGATCACGCCGAGCGCGAGTTCCGCGGCTTCGGCATGGTCGAGGCCACCGACGCCGAGACCTTCGAGCATTTTCGTCCCGGCGCCGGCCATCACCTCCTGGACGACTCGTTGCATCAGCCGCCGCGGCGCACGCGCACCTGGTATCACACCGGAGCCTTCGTCCGCGGCGACACCATTCTCGGCCTTTTTGCGAACGACTACTTCGTCAACGCGGTCCACCCCGAGCACGCTTTGCCGGACGCGCGCATCGAAACACCCGGTGCGGTGCCGCCGACGAACGAAGAGCGGCGGCAGGCTGCCCGCGCGTGCAAGGGGATGGTGCTGCGCGAGGAGACCTATGCCGATGACGGCAGCCTCCTGGCCGGCAATCCTTACACCACCGCCGGGCACAATTGCG
>DASQGS010000178.1:0-9832 GCA_035632455.1 Thermoanaerobaculia bacterium
CCTCGCTCATCGATGAATACCTGCAGATGACGTGGGAACTGCGGCGTGCAGGCATTCCCACCGAGTTCTATCTCGGCTCCGCCAAAGGCCCCGGCAAGCAGCTCAAGTACGCCGATCAGTACGAGATTCCGCTGGCCATCCTCTACGGATCGAATGAGAAGGAACAGGGCGTCGTCACCGTGAAGAACATGGCCGCTGGTCGTGCGAAGGCTGACGCGCTCGGCGCACGCAGCGAATGGCTGGCCGCGCGGCCGGGGCAGACGACGATTCCCCGGACCGAGCTGGTCGCGGGAATCCGTCAACTTCTTGACGAGATCGAGCGAGGCCGCGAATGACGACGGCGATCACGCTCGATGGCTCCTCGCTCACGATCGAGCAACTCGTCGAGATCGCCCGCGATCCGGCCGTGCGCGTCGAGCGCGACCCGGACACCAACGCCCGCGTCGACCGCAGCGAGCGCTTGATCCAGGAGATCGTCGAAGAATATCGCCGCCAATACTCGGCGCTCCAGAAGGACCCGTCCGCGCCGATTCCGGCCACGGAGTACGGCGTCACCACCGGCTTCGGCGAGTTCAAGGACAAGCCCGTCAGCCCCGACGACCTCGAGCAACTGCAGCGCAACCTCCTCCTCAGCCATTCCGTCGGCGTCGGCGAGAACACCACGCCCGACGATCTGACGAACTACTTCGCCCCCGAGGTCGTCCGCGCCGCGCTCGCCACGCGGCTCAACGCGTTTCTCAAGGGTCACTCCGGCGTGCGGCGCAGGCTCGTGGAGATCGTGCAGGCAATGCTCAACTGCGGCGTTGTGCCGCTCGTGCCACTGCGCGGATCCGTCGGCGCAAGCGGCGATCTCTGCCCGCTCTCTCACCTCTTCTCGATCCTGCTCGGCGAAGGCCGGTTCTACGTCGTCCGAACGCGCGACGATCTGCGCGAGGCCCGGCCGCACCTCCGCCCGGCGTCGGAGTTGCTCGACGTCCTGCGGTTCGAATTGCCTCACCTGACGTCCGAGGATCTCAAGCCGCGCTTCAAGGAAGGCCTGGCTCTGGTCAACGGCGCGAACTTTTCGGCGGCGATGCTGGCCCTCGGCGTGCACGATGCCGAGCGTCTCGCCGAGGCCGCCGACACCGCGGCCGCTCTCACGATGGAAGCCCTCTGCGGCTGCACTCGTGCGCTCGATCCGAAGGTCCATGATGTTCGCGGCCAGATCGGCCAGAAAGACAGCGCGGAGCGAATCCGCAACCTGCTCGATGGGAGCACGCTCGTGGAGCGCGCCGGCGCGGTCCAGGATGCCTACTCCGTTCGATGCGCGCCGCAGGTGCATGGCGCGTCGCTCGATGCCATCCGCTTCGCGCGCTCGATCGCGGAGCGCGAGATCAACGCCGCCACGGACAACCCGCTGTTTTTCCCCGAGGAAGGACAGCCGTGGGACCTGCGCTACTCCGCGAACTGGCCGGAGCGCTACGAAGGCGACAAGCGCCTCGCCTACTCCGCGGGCAACTTCCACGGCCAGCCTCTCGCGCTCGCGGCCGACTTCCTCACCATCGCCGTCAGCGAGCTCGCCAACATCTCCGAGCGCCGCACCCAGATGATGCTCGACGGCGATCACAACCGCCGGCTGCCTGAGAATCTCACGACGCGGCCGGGCGTGAACTCGGGACTGATGATCGCGCAGTACACCGCGGCGAGCATCGTCTCGGAGAACAAGGTCCTCTCGCATCCCGCCTCGGTCGACTCGATCACGACCGGCGCGAATACCGAGGATCACGTCTCCATGTCGACGCACGCCGCGAGGAAAATGCGCACGGTCATCGCCAACGCTCTTGCCGTGCTGTCGATCGAGCACCTCGTCGCCGCGCAAGCCATCGACTGGCGGGTCGGCATGCGGATCGATCCGCGGCCGCCATCGCCGAACGGCTCCGCGTCGACTGTCCCCTCCGACGATGCGGAATCGCGCGCATTCGAGACCGCGGTCTCCGGCCGCGCTCCCGAGATCGCCATGGCCCTCGGCCGCGGCACCGCAGCCGCCTACCTTCGAGTGCGATCACTCGTCGGCCCAGTATTGTTCGACCGGCCGCTGAGTGAGGACATCCGGAAGATAAGGGCGGCGCTGGAGTAGGGTTCGGAGTCACCGCAGCCCACTGAGAACGGCGGAGTACCCCTTCAGGATTGTCCGCTATCTGGTGGAACGAGAGGCTCGATCTCTCCGAGCGAAACGACGGATCTTTCTTGCAGCAATCAGGATGTCGAGCAGCAGGCCCTCATCCCGCCACATAGAACGGCCTTGCTGAAGTCAGGATGTGCCGCCGCCTGATGTAGTTCGCACCTGCTTCAACGGCTCGCTTCTCCACGAGATCGACCTCGCGGCCGATGAGCTGGGAGAGCTTCTCCCGGAGCTCCTCCAACTTCCCGGCCCATGGCCCGAGATCGCGGGTCCGGAACGTGACGAGAAAATCGATATCGCTTTCGAATGTAAAGTCGTCCCGCAGAACCGATCCGAACACGCACAACTCGCTGACGTCGTATTCGCGGCACAGCTTTGCGATCTCTTCGTACGGAAGAGAGACCTTCGTCTCGAGGCTTGAGTGCGCTGTCATTCGAAACGATTATGCACCACTTCTCCCCCTCGCTTGCTCAGAGCTGCGCTAAGCTGCCTTCCTACAAATGCTGGCTGCGGACACGATGCTCGGGCCGTATCGGATCGTTGAGCCGATCGGGGCCGGCGGGATGGGCGAGGTTTACCGCGCGGTCGACACGCGTCTCGGTCGCGAGGTCGCAGTCAAGATTCTGCTGCCGGCCCATTCGAACGACGATGACGCTCTTCGCCGCTTCGAGCAGGAGGCGCGCGCCGCCGGGATGCTCAACCATCCGAACATCCTGGCCATCTACGACATCGGCAGCGACGGCGCGGTTCGCTACATCGTCTCCGAGCTCCTCGAAGGCGACTCACTTCGCGAGCGGATCCGCCAGGGTCCTATCCATCCCCGGAAGGCCGCCGACTACGCCGTGCAGATCGCCCGAGGATTGGCCGCCGCGCACGACAAAGGAATCATCCATCGCGACCTCAAGCCCGAGAACCTCTTCCTCACGCGCGACGGGCAGTTGAAGATCCTCGATTTCGGCCTGGTCAAACTGGCATCGCGAATTCCTGGCGCGGACGGTTCAAGCGAGAGCCTGACCTTGCCGACCGGCATCACCAGAACGGGACAGGTTTTCGGCACGGTCGGCTACATGTCCCCAGAGCAGGTGCGCGGCGAGGGCGGCGACCATCGCTCCGACATCTTCGCGTTCGGCGCGATTCTCTTCGAGATGCTCACCGGGTGCCAGCCGTTCCGGCGCAACTCGCCGGTGGAAACCCTCAACGCCATCCTCAAGGACGAAGCGCCGGACTTCTCGGACATCGGCGCCAACGCGCCGCCGGCTCTGGAGCGCATCGTCCGCCATTGTCTCGAAAAAAATCCCGAAGAGCGATTTCAATCAGCACGCGACCTGGCCTTCGACATCGGCGCGATGTCGGGGCTGACCAGCCGGGCGATCTCGCTCCGGCTGATCCCGCGCATCAGGCTCCGCGATCTCTGGAAACCGCTGGTCGCGACACTGATCGTGGCCGCTGCGCTCGCCGGCGCATTCGTCCTCGGACAATTTCGAGGAAAGAGACCGCCGCCGCAGTTCAAACGAATCACCTATCGCAGCGGAACGATTCTCTCGGCACGCTTCGCTCCCGATGGGCAGACGATCTTCTACGGCGCCCGCTGGACCGGCAAACCGGTGGCGATCTTCTCGAGCAGACCGGATTCGCCGGAGTCGCGCGACCTCGGTTTCGGAGAGGCGCAGATCCTTGCCGTCTCGTCGGCCGGACAACTCGCGATCTCGCTGGGCCGCCATCCGATCGGCTACCTGCGCGAGAGCGGCACTCTGGCTCAGGTGCCGATCGGCGGCGGCGCGCCGCGGCCACTCCTCGAGGACGTCGAGGTCGCCGATTGGTCGCCGGACGGGAAACAACTCGCAGCCGTCCGTGCGATCGAAGGCCACAGCCGCCTCGAGGCTCCACTAGGCAAAGTGCTTTATCAAACGACGGGCTGGATCGGTCAGATCCGATTCAGCCCGCGCGGCGACGTCATTGCTCTGATCGATCACCCGATTCTCAACGACGACCGGGGCGTCGTGGCGTTGATCGACCTCAAGAGCGGTGCGCGCAGCGTTCTGACTCCGGAATATCAGGGCGTCGAGGGGCTGGCATGGGCGGCTCGCGGCAATGAGGTTCTCTTCACGGCCGAGCAGAGCGGATCGCCTCGAGCGATTCGCGCGGTCACGCGCCGCGGCAGCGTGCGGCTCGTGGCGGCAAGCGCCGGACCTCTGCTGCTGCACGACGTCGCGCCGGACGGCAGGATGCTGGTCACGCACGAAAGCATCCGCGCGGGCATCCTGGCCCGGGTTCCGGGCGAGGCGATGGAGCGCGACCTTTCCTGGCTCGATTTCTCCATCGTGCGCGACCTCTCCGGCGACGGGAAGACGATCCTCTTTTCCGAGTCCGGCGAGGCCGGCGGCTCCATCTACGGCGTGTACATGCGCACGATCGACGGCTCGCCGGCGGTCCGCCTCGGAGACGGCACAACGGAGTCGCTCTCGCCCGACGGCAAGTGGGTTCTCTCCATTCCCCGCAACCGCAAGCCCGCACCGATCACGATGCTCCCGACAGGCGCAGGGCAATCTCGCACGATTACCGCCGACCGCCTCGATCACCGTAACGCCCGCTGGCTCCCCGACGGCAAACGAATTCTCTTTCAGGCCAGCGAGCCCGGCCGCGACCTGCGCGTCTGGATTCAAAGCATCGACGGCGGACCACCACGTCCGGTCACCCCCGAGCGTGCCCTCGGAACGCTGATCACGCCCGACGCCCGCTTCGTCCTGGCCCGAGCGGAGCGGCGCTTCCGGTTCTATCCGATCGACGGCGGCGATTCCCGGCCGATCGAAGCCCTTCACGAAGGCGACGTCCCGGTCCGCTTCGCCGACGACGGCGCCTCGCTCTACGTCGCGACGTTCGGCAAGATCCCCGCCCGCCTCTCGAAGGTCAACATCTTGACCGGCGTCCGCACGACGATCCGCGAAGTCATGCCCGCCGACGCCTCAGGCCTGATCAACGTCGGGCCGGTTCTGATCACCCCCGACGGCAAGACCTCGGTCTACAGCTACACTCGATTGCTGTCCGACCTGTTCGTCGTGGATGGGCTGTAGCCGAACTCGCATTCCCACGCGCATCCTGAGCCCGCACCCGCGCCCGGTTTCTTCCGAGTCCCCAACATGAGTCAAAGGCCGGGCTCGGGGGCGGGAGCGGACTCGGGCTCGGTTTCAAGAGGTGCGCGGCCGTCCCACGCGCATCCCGAGCCCGAGCCCGCACCCGCGCCCGGTTTCTTCCGAGTCCCCAAGAGGAGTCAAAGGCCGGGCTCGGGGGCGGGAGCGGACTCGGGCTCGGTTTCAAGATGAGCGCGGCTCGGACCGACACGGTCTAATTCGATGAAGCCGCCAGACGCAACCGCTCCCGTTCGAGCCTGGCGCGGTCCTCGGCGGTCGCCCAGGTTCGCGGCGGACTGGCCAGAGGCGTCCCGGTCATCGTGAACGCATCGATCATCTGCCGCGTCGGCCCGGGCATGGAACCGGTCAGCGGAGCGAGCACCGGCAAGTACACCAGGCGCACCGGTTGCCCGAACGCGTTGACCTCGACCATGCCGACATGCCACTGGATAAATCCATACGGCTGACCTTGCTCGTGCGCCAGCCTCTCCGCGAACAGCCGATGCAGCGCCTCACGCGAGAAATCGAACTTCGGTGGATTGCGCAACTCCGCCGCGGTGGGATCCTGAGCATAGGCAGCGGAAGCGATGAAGAGAGCGACCAACAACGCACTGAGGACTCGCATGGCAACATCCTCCATTCCCTTCGACGCCAAATATACCCCTCCCGTTTCAGCCCGGCGGTGAAGTTTGGAGGAATTTCTCGTTGACTAAGGGCTGATGCAGACGAATGCCGGCGTGGCCACACACAACGGCGATCATGCCCACGATCTGGATGGGCGACAGTTGGACCTTACCGAACGCTGAGCACCAGGAGGTTCGTGGCTTCGCTCAGAGGCCGGGTCTTGTGCTGAAAGCGAGTGCCGGGTGGGCAGAAGACATCGAGAATGTCGAACGTCCCGGTATCGAGGTTGACGGCGGCCTGAACGCTCGCGGGGCGCACACCCAGCAAGGCCACGGCTTTCTCGAACAGAAACGTTGCCTCCGCCAGGGTACAGGCTATGGGGATGTCGACAACGACGAACTTGTCCGAGGTGACGGCGAGGATGCGCCGCTCGCGTCGCTGGATCTTCCCATCATTGATGGGCGCGGCGCCCGGATTGAGAGCCGGCTGGCCTTCGGCGTAGAGGAGGTGGGTCTGGAATACGGACGTCGTCTTTCCACTCGCACACGTCAACAGGCAGTAGTAATCAGGCAGCGACTCGAAGGGCCGGAGAGGCTGCCCACCGCAGCGGACGCCTCTGCGGAGATCGCCTACGATCAGCCCTCCGCTTCCGACGATGACGAGGGCATCCATGCGGCGGCTGATCATGGCATTCCGTACACCACCTCCGACTACAGTGAACCCGTACGGCAGACCGTCGGTGTCTGTATAGGACGCGCTCATGGCGATGAGTGCTCGCGGCGGCACCGAGGGACTCGAACCGGATCCGGGCACGCTATACGTAACGGCGACCCTCTGGCGATCCACCGCGTACGCAATTCCAACCGGCCCGAGCCTGAGGCCGGATATCGCCACCGCGTGGAGATCGCATGGCATGGGTAATTCTCGTCCGCTGTACGAGTCCCCGACGATGTTCTCGTACCGGGCGGTAAAGGTCTTGTCCAGTACCCTGTCCAGCAACTTCGCGAACTCACCTCTCCGGAAGTATCCCCAGGCCTTCTGCATGTCTCCTGTTGGCAGACCCACAGGCACACCGTGTCGCTGAAGCAGCGCGATCGTCGGCTCCAGTGTGGCCCGATCGAGCCTGTTTGCGGCCAACTCGCTGTCGAGATGACTGGCAACCTGAAAGAGGGCGTAGATTCCGATCAGTTCATAGAGCCAGTGAGCTTTCGGGTCGGAGGAGCCGTAGCGCCTTGCGAGCACGTCGATATAGGACGAGCCGATGGCTGCCTTGCCGCTCAACCAGGCGTATGGGCTCAATCCGTGGCGGCGATAGAGGTCGACCGGAAAGAGGCGAAAATAGTTATCGGCCAGCAACAGGATGAAGCGATCGCCGAGATCGCCCATTGGGTCAAGCGCATTCAGTCTCTTCCGGATTCCCTCCGCGACGTCAGCGTCATTCACAAAGCTGAAGATCTTGAGGTATGCGGCGTAGTCGATGTCAGCCAGGAACGTGTTCTGCTCGCCGGAGGAGCCGGCCTGAGCGGCACTCTGACGCCGCGCAAGCTCATTGACCAGGAGATCCGCGATCTCGCTCCTGGGCACGCCTCTGCCCAACAAGCCGCTCCCCGTGGCTGGGAGCGACGGGCATCCTGTGAAGGCTGACGCGGCGGCGGCGCTCGCCGCGGCCGCGACAATCGCCACTCTGGCCAGTACGGAAATGGCTTTCATTCGAAAACCGCTACGAGATTCGTGGCTCTGTCGATGTCGGCGGACGTGGCGTAGATCGCCGCTCCGCTCTCGGTACGAACGCGGAGAACGTCATAAGAGCCGGTATCGAGATTCGCGGCCGCCTCGACCGCGTACTTGTACCGGTCGTGAAGGAGGCGGCGGATCACGGCCGTAGCCTCGATGAAATTGATGGCCTCGGCGTTCGGTACATCCAGAATGCCGATGACGCGCTGGTTGTGCTCGTCGCGCATGTAGAGGAGGAAGCGCCGCTCCCGCCTCGCGGTGCTGGTTTTCTCCGGCTCGATTGAGGGCGCGTTGTCCTGCACGAGCAGGTGAGTCTGGAAACCGCTGACCTGCTCGGCCCGCAGCCATGCCAGAAACGTGTGGAAGTCGTGAAGACTCTGGATGGGGCGGAGCCTCTCCGTCCGGCCTGGAAGCGTGAGGCCGTGCTCGAGATCGAAGACCTCGATTCGGCCATGGACAATGGCGACGAACCCGTCCATCTTGTGGGTTACATGGAAGTTCTTGACGACCCCGTTCTCCGCCGATAGTCCGCTGGACCGCAACGTTGCTTCAGTGTAGCTACCACTTGTCAAAAGATAGAAGCGTTTCGTGCTGAAGAGACGGCTGAGCTCGCCGATGTCATAGCCGGCCTGACCCTTGCGCACTGTGTACCCATAGCGAAGTCTGGCGGTCGGCTGAACGAGAGCGAGGTGACCGAGGTCGTGACTCTTGCCATTGACGCTGTAGGACACGTCATAGAAAACGATCTGACCTGCGGCCGTGGTTCTCGCATGATTGACGCTGTACGTCGCTGTCTGCAGCTCCCGGCCGCGTTGCGATTGAGACAGGATCGTGTCGGTACCTCGCTGCCAAAGCTTTCGCAAGTCGCCGCGCTCCAGGTATCCCCAGATCTTCGAAGACAAACCTGTACGCTCGGGAAGGTACACGGACATCCCGGCGAGCCGCTTTGCGTAGGTCACGTATTGCTCGTCTGACAGCTTCTCCGTGCCGTCGTTCTGCCAGCGCTCGATCGCCGATGCCGCATCCGAGCCGATGAACCGGCCGACGAGTTGATAGTAGTCGGCGATCACGGGGTCGATCGAAAGCGACGTTCCGCCAAACGTGACGTTGTGAGGCTTCGTAATGAAGTATTGCTCGGCGATCCTCACTCGCTCCTCAAGAAGGGCAGGTGTCAAAGGATTGCGCCGCAGAAAGCGGTCGGCGTAGCTGAAGATGAACTCTTCGCCGATGTTTTTCGTAGGGTCATGTTTGTCCAGCTCGCTTCGGATGTACTCCAGACGCCCGACGCTGTTCGCGAAGCTGATGTGCTTGAAAAAGGCGCCCCAGGCCAGCTCGTCCAGGAAGACTTGATTGATCAGCTCCCAGGCCCGCGGAGCATGCAGCAGGTCCTGCGGAATCGCAGCAATGAACGCCTGATAGGCCTGAATTGTCGCGGCCGTGACATCATCGGGACTCGATGCTGCCGTGACTCCGTCGGCTGTGCGATGGCGAATCTCGAGCAGGCGCGATCGAGGGTCGCCCGGCGCGGGCGGCACAAGTGCGGACGCCTTAGGCTGACTAACTGACGGACGTGCTCCGTGCGCCACATCCACGCCATAGACCGTCCCGGTTCGAAGGAGGATGTCCAATCCCGCGTACGGCATGCTGCTCGCCCTACTGGCCAGTCTATCGAGTGCGTTGCCGGTTGCGCGATCGGTGATGATGGAAACGACGTCCGAGCCCACAGCGCGCGCTCCCGGATAGCGAACCTCTCCCGTTGCCGCAATGGCGGCGTCCCCTTTGCTGCCCGCCATGACGTGCAGAGCGCCACCCTCAGGATGGGCCGGATCGAGCTCGTGCCTGAACGACAGAATGACCGCGTCTTGCGACGGAGGCTGTGGCGCGACAACCAGATCCGCGCCATCCCAGCGATTGTGAACCTTGGCACGATCGTGCGGAGGACGGGCCTTGGTCATATCGTACGAGTAAACACGGCGGCCGTCGAAGAGAGCGAGCAGGTCCTGAAGTGTCGCGGCGTTGCGATCCGTCACGGCGATCACTTCACGCACGGCGTCGCCTGGAAGCATGACCGCTGCACCTACTGTCAACGACGAGGATTGAAAGAACGCAGGGACCCGAAAATCGCGCGCCGTTGTGATCCGGAACGAGCCTTTATTGCCTTGGCCTCGCCACAGCGTCAGCCGGG
>DASQGS010000179.1:0-4639 GCA_035632455.1 Thermoanaerobaculia bacterium
ATCATCAACGTGATCGTGACAAGGGATGCGCTGGAAGATCACATCTACTCTGATGAGTATCGGGACGCGGAAACGATCCTTGTTTCGCATCTGAAGTCGCGTCTCGCTTCCGACCCGCGGCAGACGCGGAAGGCGACGGCACCGACCGTAGAGCAATGGCGCGTGAACCGAAGAGTGTTCACCTCGCTCGCGGCCGCTGTCTGAGCGGAGCCGGAGGACATTCGTCCGGACTACATCCCCGCAAAGCCCACCGCCACTACGGCCACGTACCCCGCCGCCCAGGCGCTCTCCCGCCAGCCGACCGTCTTGCCGGGCGGAACCCTGTGCGTGAGGCCCCAGGCTGCCCGGGCGAGAAGCGCGGTCATAGCGACCGGCGCGGCCAGCGGTGCGAGTGAGAACCGCCAGAGCGCGAACGTCGCGCCGATCCCGATGGCATGCATGATCGCCGCAGGCAGGCTCGAGCTCGCGGCGCCGTGCGCGCGCTTCAGCAGAGTCCGGACGTAGACGACGGCCGGCAGTCCGCGGGCGATGACCAGTCCCGCCAGAACGAGGGCCGTGGCATACGATCGCCCGCCGGCGAGCGCGATTGCGGCCGCCGCGCTCGACATGGCCACGGGTCCGTTGAGCTCGGGGAGAAGGCCGCGGCTCTTGTTCTGAGCATCGAAAGCGATCTGAACGGCAGCGAGCGGCGCGACCATCACGAACGGAATCGCCATCGACCATCCAGCAATTGGGCCAGCGATCGCGACCGCTCCGGCGAACGCCGCGAGAGCTCCGGCTGCATAGAGCGTCACGAAGAGCGCGCACCACCTCGTTCGCCCAACTTTGCGGTGGCGCAGGACATCCTGAAGCATCAGCCGGAGCGGCTGTCGCGTCAGGAATCCCAGCGTCGCCGCGGCCGCGAGCAACGCTCCGGCCCATGACGGGGCGACCGCCAGTCCGAGGAGTACGGGCTCGAGAAGAAAGCCCCATCCGCCGTGCTCGGTGGGGAGCGCGAGCGGCCGGAGCGCGGGGCGCGTCGTCGTCGCAGCCCGCGGTCGCTGATGGGGTGCGTCGGAGATTGAGCCGGAGTCGGCGGCGATGGTCATCGTGGCCTCAGGCGGTCACTCGTCGGGTGGACTCCTCCATGGCCGCGGCGCGCGGGAAGAGGATGTTGTTCTCGAGATGGATATGCCGGTGGAGGTCCTGTTCCAGCTCGGCGAGCCGTTCGTAGAGGGCTCTGAAGCTGAGGCAAGCATCATCCGGGAGCGCGTAGTCGCGCGTGACGGCGCGGAGCGCGCCGAGCGTGTCGGCGGCCGCCTCATGCTCGTTCATCATCATGCGAATCGGATTGCGCACCGTGCCGAAGCACGACGCCGGCGGTTCGCTGCCGGAGAATGCCGCGGACTCCAGCGCCGCTACGTACGGGAAGAGAATGCCTTCCTCTTTCTGCATGTGGGGGATCAGGTCGCTCGTCAACTCCTTGACCAAAGCCGCAACCCTGACGGTCTCGGGATGGTTCGCCCCGTGCCTCGAGGCGACTTTGTCGGAGAGAAGCACGACCGTCTCCAGCGCCTGGCGCGTGAAGGCATGGTGAGTCTCGACGATGAACGTCTGCAGCGCGGCCAGCGGCTCGCACGACCACGACATCGCCGTGCTCAGAGGTCGCTCGCCGATGGCTTCGAACAGCTCCTCGATTCCGATGCCGGCATCAGCGCAAGCCTGAGCCACGCTGCGGTTTCCGTGGCAGCAGTAATCGATCTTCCACTTCTCCATGACATTGATCGCATTCGGCAACTCCAGCGCGAGCTGCCCGATCGATTTGGTTGCGGGATCCAGATTCATCGTCATTCCTCCTTCGCTCAACATGCAATGTAGACGTTGCTGGCGGAGGAGGGCATGACCGATGTCATACGAAGTGCCGGTTGGCGAGGGAATGGCCGGGCCGGCTGCGCTCCGCTGACCTACTTCGTCACGGTCACGCGCGTCCTCGCGACCGCGGGCGAGCCCGTCTCATCGACAGCATCAACGAGAAGCTCCGCCGTGACTCCTCCGAAGAGGCGCTCGTCGGAGACGGATTGACGCGGACGGAAGCGGTAATGCAGTTCGCCTCCGGCCGGGACCGTGGTGCCGTAACCGAGGCGGTTGATTCGCTGCGCATCGTACGTCTCGTTCGCGATCTTGAGATTGCCGCCGAAGATGTAGACATCGGCGCTGACGCGGATGACCGACACGGGGTGGCCGCCGGTCTCATGAAGCACGACGTCGAACGGAAACTCGTAGCTGGTTTCGCCGATCTTCGTGGCCACGATCGGATTCGGAAAGACGGTGATCGTGATCGCGCCGTGCTCAGCGCTAGGCAACGGCACCGGCGCCCGCGCGGTCGAGCACGCGAGCAGAAGGAGGGAAATCAGGAGAGACAAGACGCGGCCCATCGCGGATTCGGTTCTTATCGATGCCCGCCCGTCCGGACGTACGTCTTCCGCCGGACGGGCGATTCGCTTCGAGCTCCGGGAGCGCCTCAGTGCGCCCCGCCGGTCAGTGCCACAACGCCGCAGGCAAAGCGACCGCCGGCGTTGCCAGCCGGCTGCGACTTGAGGTCATCGTCCTTCTCGTGCACGACGACCGCATGGCCGACGACCGAATTCGGACCGGCGGCGACGGTCACCGAGTGCGTGGTGAAGGTGGTGTGCACCTCTCCCTTGGCGTCGGCGGTGACGTTGCCGAAATCGCCGGCGTGGTGCGAGACGTCGGTCGGGGCACCGTGCGCGAGGCTGCCGGGATTGAAGTGGCCGCCCGCGTTCTTGGCGTTGTCGCCGCAATCGCCCTTCTCGTGGATGTGGAAGCCGTGCATGCCGGGCGTGAGGCCGGTCAGGTCGGCCTTCACTTCGACCTCGCCATCTTTGAGCTCGGTGAAATGCACGGAGCCGGAGACCGTCGATCCCGACGTTGAGGCAAGCGTGGCCGACGCGCCGAGCCGGCTTGCTGTCGACGCACATCCCGCGGCGATGACCAGCAGAACGATGGTGGCCGGAACGAGTACTTTCATGGTCCCTCCAATTTGAGTTTGAGAATGATCGTGACCTTCGTCCCCGATGGGGGGAGCTTCTGAGCCAGTGAGGTGTAGACCGCGCCGTCGCGAACGTAGTCGCGAATCGGATGGACGTGGTTGCCGATGACGCCGCCGGGACACGAATAGAGACAGACGATGCATCCGGATTTGAAATCCTTCTGAAAGCGCTCGTTGCCTCCGTAGCGAAAATCGAGGAGCGGCGCGGGCCGTCCCTTCTCGGCCAGAAGCAGCGCCAGTGGCCTGCGGCCGTTCGAGCCCTGCCACTCGATGAGTACGTCGATCGGCGCACCGTCGACGCGCTTGTCGGGCTCGGGGTTGCCTGGGTCGTTTCGGGCGTTCCACGAGTCCTCAGAGAGGTTCTCGCCGCGCTTCGCGCCAAGAGCATCGAGCGCGACGCGGACGTCGTGATCGTTGGCATCGGCCGAGAACAGCGCCCAGAAGCTCGCCTTCCCCCCTTTCCAGACGATCGCGTGATGCCCTTCAACGCCGAACGGCCGCGCCATTGCACCCGGCTGGACGGTGGCGGTAAAGCGGACCTCGCGCCGGGCCTTGTCGATGACCGGCTTGACGTCGCCGGAATCGCCGGCGGCGGCGACGGTAGCGAGGAGTGTCGTCATGGCGGCAAGAATCACGAACGCGGATCTCACGGAGAGCCGAAACGATACCACGTACATATGGACTGCGGCAGCTCGCTGCCGCTTTTCGCGCGAGCGGCCCGAGAGCTGCCGCTTGCTCGGTCGTGGGTTCGGCGTGAGTGGCTCGGAGCATTGCCTGTGGTCCACGAAAGCGGCGGCCGAGCCGCCGCAGTCCAAAGCGGCGAGCCCCCGCACTCCATAGCGATATACTCAGACTGGTCGAAAAAGATGAAGAAAGGAGATTGCTATGAAACGAACTCTGCTCTCGGTTTTCCTGGCGTTCGCCCTCGCTGCCTCTGCTCTCGCCGCCGTGAAGACGTATCAGGTGACGGGTCCGGTTCTCGAGCTGACGAAGGACTCGATCGTGGTCCAGAAAGGCAGCGAGAAATGGGAGATCGCGCGTGACGCTGCGACGAAGGTGACCGGTGATCTGAAGGTGGGCTCGAAGGTTACGATCGAGTACCGCATGATCGCGGCGTCGATCGAAGTCAAGCCGGAAAAGGCTCCGGCGCCAGCCAAGAAAAAGTAGTCTTGCGATGGTGGCCGGATCTTGCAAGTCCGGCCGCGATTCTCGGCAGGATGTCCGCCACTACATCCGAGTATCGGCGCCGCCGGCGCGGCCCAGCGCTGCTGGGCCCTACGGCTGCTTCTGCGTTCCGCCCACAACCGCGATCGCCTTCTCTAGCTGCTCGTCGCGTCCCGCGGCGACGCCGGCGATCGTGCGCGACGCCCGGATGGTCGGTCTGATCCCGACACCGTGATGAGGCGAGCCATCGTGCTTGAGCACCTTCATCCCGGTGAAGGAGATGGTGTAACCCCCCGGGAGGCGGATGCGGTTGATATCGCCGTTCGTGCCCGCGGTCGGCTCGCCGACGATCTCGCCGAGCTTGTAGGCCTCGACGATTCCCATGATGGACTCGGCGTAGCTGATCGCGCTGCCATCCGTGAGGAA
>DASQGS010000180.1:0-14745 GCA_035632455.1 Thermoanaerobaculia bacterium
CCGCTCCGGTCTCCTCGACGATCGCGCATGCGAAGTCGTACCAGGTGCATTCAGCGGCGTCGGCGTAGTGGACGATTCCGCGGGCTTCGGCGCTCGCCGCGGCCAGGCGCGCAATGCGGATGAGCGCATGCGCGAGATGCCGCGTGTACGTCGGCCGGCCGCGCTGATCGTTGACGACGCGCAGCGGGTTTGTTCCCTTGCTCATCTGGCCGCGCATCGCTTCGACGAAATTCGGTCCGTGCGCGCCGAACAACCACGACGTGCGCACGATGACGTACTTCTCCGCGATCGCCGCGGCGTGCTCGCCGATCAGCTTCGAGCGGCCGTACGCCGAGAGCGGCGCGGTCGGATCGTTCACTTCGTAGGGCGTCTCTTTCGCGCCATCGAACACGAAATCGGTGGAGATCTGAACGAGCAGCGCTCCAGCGCGGTTCGCCGCCTCGGCGAGGTGCTCGACGGCCGAGCCGTTGATGGCATTGGCCAGCGACTCTTCGCTCTCCGCGAGATCGACCTTGGTGTAGGCAGCGCAGTTGATGATGATCGTGGGGCGGGCGCGCTGCACCGCCGCGGTGACAGCGTGGGCGTCCGCAATATCGAGATCCGCTCTGGCTGGGGCCGCCGCGATCTCCTCGTCTCGAGCGGCGAGCTCCCGGCGGAGGTCGCTGCCAACCATTCCGCCCGCGCCGGTGATGAACCAGCGATGCGACAACGGAGCGATCATGCTCCGGAGTACTTCCCGCCTTCGGTCTTCACCTGGACCTTGACCTGACGCTGCTCCCGAGGGGCGATGAGCTGGAGCGCGTAGAACGCGTAGAGCAGGCGGGCGTTCTCCCACGCGGGCAGCGGCGGAGAGCTCACGAGATCGAACAGGATTCGCCGGCCATCGACGAGTCCTAGCAGCGTGGCCTCGTCATTGGAGAGCTTGATCTCGCCGACAGCATTCTGCGTCCGCTCGAAGACCGTCGTCTTCGGGCCGAGCCTGGCGATGAGGCTGCGAGCGTCGGGGATGCGGCGCACGCCCTGGAGGACGGCGCTCGTGACCGGTACGTTGATCTTGACGAACTCGAGCTGCTTGTCGCGGCCGGGAGTGAAGGTCACCTGCCCGCGCTCCCACGCGAAGACAGACCAGACGATCTCCTGGATCTGCTCGCGCAGGGCCACGAAGAGATCGCGCGGCTCGATCACGTTCATCTCGGCGAGGATTACGCCTTGCCGCTTTCCGGTCAGGTGGAGAAGGCGGACGCTCTCGTCGTACTGCTCGCGAGTGATCTTCCCCTCGTTCAAGAGCTTGTCGCCAAGGGAATCGCGAATCAGGTTCGACGTGGCGAAGATGATCTCGCCCTGATCGAAGTAGAAGCACTTCGCCTCTTCGTCACGGCGGCATTCCAGCGTTCCAGGCGCTCTGTACCGATGGATCGTGACCAGGATCTCGGGAAGAGGCGTGTTGGCGATGTCGGTTTGGTACGACGGCGTGACGGATCGCTCGCTCGAAGGGGTCATCGTGCCCTGCTCCGGACGGAGAGTCTAAGTCTGCTTCGGTTTGTCGTCATCCGATTTGTCTTTGCCCTTGCTGAAGCTGTCGCGGAAGTTGGCGATTCCCTCGCCTAAACCCCGGCCGAGTTGAGGCAAGCGTCCCGCGCCAAAGACGACGATGACGATGATCAGGATCAACAGCAGTTCCGGAAAACCGAGTCCAAACATGAAGCCTCCGAGTTGCGTTCGTTGCCGCTGCCTCTCGCGATGGCCGGGATTCCGCCGCGACCGGAAGTGTATGACGAACCCCTGTGCGATGCCAGAACAACCGTGCCCCACAGGACGTTCCCAGGACGCGTGGCATCGCCAATCGGCAAGAATCTCGCGCAAGAATGCGCCGGCGCCCGCTCCACCGCCCGTAGAATGCAGATGCGCCGCCGCCTGTTCTCCGCACGTCCGCAGAGCCACGCGGGCCTCCAATTGCGATCGGCGACTCCCGCCATTACGATGCCTCATCGACCATGATGGACCTTTCCGGACTCAATCCCCAGCAACGCGACGCCGTGACTCACGGCGACGGGCCTTTGCTCGTGCTGGCCGGCGCCGGCTCCGGCAAGACCCGGGTCATCACCAGCCGCATCGCCTGGCTGATCAGCGAAGGCGGCGTGTTTCCTTCACAGATTCTGGCCGTGACGTTCACGAACAAGGCTGCCGCGGAGATGCTCGGACGGGTCGAGCGCCTCGTCCCGAACATCGGAGCGCGCCCCTGGATCGGCACGTTTCACTCGACGTCGCTCCGGATGCTGCGTCGCTACGCCGACCGTCTCGGGTTCACGAAGTCGTTCGCGGTCTACGACACCGCCGACCAGCTCACTCTCGTCAGGCGATGCATGCGCGAGCTGGAGATGAACGACGAGGCCTTTCCGCCTCGGGCCGTGCTCACGCGAATCTCAAATGCCAAGAACGAAATGATGGGGCCGGCCCAGTACGAGAAAGAGGGTCTCGACTTCTTCGGAGCGCGCGTGGCCGAGGTTTATCGCCTCTACCAGAAACGCCTGCGCGAATTCGACGGCATGGACTTCGACGATCTGATCGGCCACTACGTCCAGCTCATCGAGCAGCATGAAGACGTGCGCGACGAGCTCCACCGGCGATTCCGTCACCTTCTCATCGACGAGTACCAGGATACGAATCGCGCCCAGTACATGCTGATCAAGGCGCTTGCCGGGAAGCAAGGCAACGTCGTCGCGGTGGGCGACGAGGACCAGTCGATCTACAAGTTTCGCGGCGCCGACATCAACAACATCCTGAATTTCGAGAAGGATTTTCCCGGCGCCACGATCATCAAGCTGGAGCAGAATTACCGTTCCACCGGCAACATCCTCGGCGCGGCAACGGGCCTGGTCTCGAACAATATCGCCCGCAAGGGAAAGACGCTGTTCACCGATATCGGCGACGGCGAGCCGGTGCGCGTGGTGACCTGCGGCAGCGACCGCGAGGAGGCCCAGTTCGTTTTCGGGCGGATCTCGGCGATGCGGGAGCGCTATCGGCTCGCGGATTTTGCGGTGCTGTTCCGGACGAACGCGCAGTCGCGGCCATTCGAAGAAGAGCTGTTGCGCGCCAACGTTCCCTACTCGGTCGTCGGCGGCATGAAGTTCTACGAGCGCGCCGAGATCAAGGACATCCTCTCATTCATCCGCCTCGCGGTGCGACCGCACGACACCACCGCGATCGAGCGCGTGATCAACGTGCCGTCCCGCGGGATCGGCGACACGACGGTCAAGGCCCTCGACGAGCAGGCCTCAGCGCAGAACGTGACGCTCTGGACCATCATCGAGGGCGATCTCCGCTTCCTGCCGCCGCGCGCGGCGAAGGCCGTCGCTGAGTTCCGCGAGATCGTGCACGATCTGCAGCGCGCGGCGAACAACCCTTTGCCGGAGTTCACCAAGTACCTCTTTATCCGTACCGGCTACCGCCGCATGCTCGAAGAGTCGCGCGATCCGCAGGACGAGTCGCGCCTGCAGAATCTCGAAGAGCTGCTCAACTCCGCGCGCGAGTTCCTGGACCTGAACCCTTCGGCCACGCTCGGCGATTATCTCGACTCGATCACGCTCATGTCCGATCTCGACCGCTATGAATCGGAGAAGGGCATCACGCTGATGACGCTCCACGCCGCGAAGGGGCTGGAGTTCAAGGTGGTCTTTCTGACCGGGATGGAAGAAGGCATCCTCCCGCATGCGCAGTCGATGGAGAGCGCCGACGATTACGAAGAGGAACGGCGGTTGTGCTACGTCGGCATGACTCGAGCCCGCGAACAGCTCTTCTGCACGCACTGCCTCACCCGCCGCGTGCGCGGCCAGACCCGCGAGCAGCACCCATCGCCGTTCCTCGGCGAGATCCCGAGCGAGGTGACGGAGACGCTGCGACTGGCAAGCGCATCCGCATACTCGGCCGGCACGCCGTCGTGGCGCGAGCGCGGCTTCAAGGAGGATCAGTTCAATCGCGTCGGGAGCCGGCCCTCGGGCGATCGATGGGGTGACCGGCGCCAATCCTACAACGCGCGTGGCAATGAAGACGGCGGCAGACGCGAGCCGGTGCGGAAATCGCCACCTCTACCTGCGGCGCCGGCACCGGCGAGACCGAGCGACTCCGTCAACCACGTGTTCTCGTTCTTCAAAGATGCGATCCCGGCGAGCTCACCTGCGGCTCCAAACGCCGCGCCGGCAACCGCCGCGATCCAACCAGGCACGCGTCCGGTACAGTTCGACCCGGCGGCGATACGACCGGCGGCGAAGCCCAGCGGCCCCGTCGAGCTGCGCCGCGGCCTCCGCGTTCACCACGAGCAGTTCGGCGTCGGAACGATCCTGACGATGGAGGGCAGCGGTCCGGAAGCCAAGCTGACGGTCTACTTCGACCGCGCCGGCTCGAAGAAATTCATCGCCAAATACGCGAAGCTGACAAGGGCGTGATGCACGTCATCCTGAGCCGCGTAGACGGCGAAGGATCTCCTTGCGAAGGTCGAGGTTCCTGCCAAGGAGATCCTTCGCCGCGCTCCACCCCTCCGGGGTTTCGCCGGCTCAGGATGACGTGGGTCACCCTGCCAGCGCTTTGAAAATCCCACGTCCTGCGTACACAGCGGCATCGCCGAGCTCCTCTTCGATGCGCAGGAGCTGGTTGTATTTCGCGATGCGATCGGAGCGCGAGGCGGAGCCGGTCTTGATCTGGCCTGCGTTCGTGGCCACGACGAGGTCGGCGATCGTCGAGTCTTCCGTCTCGCCCGAGCGGTGCGAGACGACGGAGCGATAGCCGGCGCGTTTGGCCATCTCGATGGTCTCCAGCGTCTCGGTCAGCGTGCCGATCTGGTTCACCTTGATGAGGATGGCGTTGGCAATGCCGCGACCGATGCCCCGTGCGAAGATCTCCGGGTTCGTCACGAAGATGTCGTCACCGACGATCTGCGTCGCCGCGCCCATCGCCCTCGTCAGCGATTCCCAGCCGTCCCAGTCGCCCTCGGACATGCCGTCCTCGATCGAAATGATCGGATGGCTCTTCGTGAGATCGGCGTAGTAGCTGATGATCTCCGCGCTCGACAGCTTGCGTCCCTCGCCTTTGAGGTTGTATGCGCCGCCCTCCTCGCAGAACTCCGAGGCCGCCGCGTCGATGCCGAGGTAGATTTGCTCGCCCGCCTTGTAGCCCGCTTTGCCGATCGCTTCGACGATCAGATCGAGGGCTTCGGCGTTCGTCTTGAGGTTGGGTGCGAAACCGCCCTCGTCGCCAACCGAAGTGGTCAGCTTGCGGTCGTGAAGGATCTTCTTGAGGCTGTGGAAGGTCTCGACGCCGGCGCGCAGTGCCTCGGAGAAGCGATCGAAGCCGGCCGGGATGATCATGAATTCCTGGACATCCAGGTTGTTGTCGGCGTGGGCTCCGCCGTTGATGACGTTCATCATCGGGACAGGAAGCGTCCGTGCTCCCACGCCACCGAGGTAGAGAAACAGCGGCAGTCCCGAGGCTTCGGCCGCGGCGCGAGCGACGGCGAGCGACACGCCGAGAACCGCATTCGCGCCGAGCTTCGAGAGGTTCTCCGTGGCATCGAGCTGCTTCATGACCAGGTCGACCATGATCTGCTCGCGGGCGTCCATCCCCTCGATCTCCGCGGCGATGGCGGCGTTGACGTGATCGACGGCCTTGGTCACACCCTTGCCGAGGTAACGCTTCTTGTCGCCATCGCGAAGCTCGAGAGCCTCGCGCGAACCGGTGGACGCGCCGGACGGAACCGCGGCACGGCCGACCGCCCCGCCGTCGAGAAGGACATCGACTTCAATGGTTGGATTTCCTCGGGAATCGAGGATCTCACGGGCAAACACTTCTTCGATCTTGAACATAGCCCGCGCATTCTACTTTGGACTGCGGCGGCTTGGCCGCCGCTTTCGTTGACCACTCGCGCAACTCGAGGAGACCCCAAGACCCAGTGTGAACCGAGGGTTGGAAATTTCGCGCTCGTGGTCATGGAAAGCGGCGGCGAGCCGCCGCAGTCCATATTGAGTCCGGCAGCCATGCGACCGCGCCGAGTCGGACTCCCCCGTCTCCTCTGCTATGCTCCATTCACTCATGGCTGATCGGTTCATCGACACGCCGCCCGCCGGCGCAGACGGCTGGCGCAAGGTGTGGGAGGAGGACCTCCGCTACCGGCCGGCGAAGGCGCCATCGCGGTTGCGGGAGTGGATCTACGAGAAGATTCGAGCACGCTTCGACATCATCTTCGCGGCGGACCTGGAGCGCGATCGAAACTACAACGTCGCGCTTCTCGACATGCTGCGCGATGTTCGCGCTGAGGCAGAGGCTGTGCGCCGCGATCTGCGCGCGGATCTCGAAGCGGCCCAAGCGGACGTCCGCCATGCCGACGACGTCCTGGCGCGCGACCTCGGACGCACCGGCGACGAGGTCCGGCGCATCGGGGCGCTCGTCCCTGTCGCATCGATGCGAAACGACGCTTTGATCGCGGCGTTGGATCAGAAGATCGAGGCGGTTGCCGTTCGCGTTCGCGACGTCACGAATCCGCGAGTGACCGCGCCGGAGAGCGCCGCCTCGCAGACAAGCGACGTTCTCTACCGCCGCCTCGAAGATGGTCTTCGCGGCAGCGAGGCCGAGGTCCGCGAGGCCGTCCGTCCATACGTAGAGCTGGCGCGCACGCATCAGCCGCTGATCGATGCCGGCTGCGGCCGCGGGGAATTGCTCCGCATGTGCCGCGAGGAGGGAATCGCGGCGCGAGGATTCGACGTCAACGAGCGCTCCGTGGCGGACCTCGTTGCAAGCGGACTCGACGTCCAGCTCCTCGGTTTGCCGCAGTGCTTGCAGGCCATCGCCGGCGGGACTGCCGGCACGGTGGTGGCGATGCACGTGGTCGAGCACCTGCCGGTGGAGGTTCTCTTCTCGCTGTTCTACGAGGCAGCGCGGGCGCTGCGCGCCGGCGGACTGCTGATCATCGAGACGCCGAATGCGGAATCGCTGGCAGTGACAGGAAGTGAGTTCTGGCGCGACCCGACGCATCTGGCCCCGCGCCATCCGGCGGCCCTGACGCTGCTCGCGCGAGAGCATGGCTTCGCGATCGAAGATGTGCGTCCGGTGCACCCATTCCCGGATGGAAACCGCCTTCCCGCCGGCCCGGATGATCCGCCGGGACTACGGCGGCTGGTCGAGGCGCTGAACGAGCGGCTCTTCGGCGGCCAGGATCTGCGGATGATTCTGCGGAAGGGCTAGAGTCTTCCTATCCCTCGTAGGGCATGACCTCGATGATCGACTCACGCGGCGCCGGCGGCGGTGTGTGCGTTGGAATCAGCCCGAACAACAGGCCTGAGACCAGCCCGGCGATGTGAGCGGCGTTGTCGATGAAGGTCACGCTGAAGCCGATGATGATGTTCACGATGGCCACGAGGACCAGTTGCATGAGGAGACCGCGAGTCCACGACTGCCTGCGCCATCTCGGCGACCGGCGGATTGAAAAGATGAACGCGCCGAGGACACCGAAGATCGCGCCGCTGGCACCCACGGACGCCCCGTGAATATGGAGCGAGCTCGCCACTGAAGCACAGAGGCCTGTGGCGAAATAGATGAAGGCGAACCGGCGGGAGCCGAACATCACTTCGTAGAGGCTCCCGAGCTGGTAGAGAGCCCACGCGTTGAAGCCGATGTGAAGCGTGCTGCCGTGGAGGAACATGGCGGTCACAAGGCGCCACAGCTCGCCGCGCCAGACGAGCGGGGGGCGGATCGCGCCCCAGAGAAGCAGGGGGTTCGAGTCATCGATGTTCGCGGCGATGAATTCGCTCGGGCGCATCTGGCCGTGAAAGGCGGACAAGTCCGCGGCGTACTCGAACGCGAAGACGATGGCGATGATGATGAGCAGGGCCCGCGTGACCGGAGTGGGTGGACGAACGCGGCGCAGTTGTGGTTGCGGCGGTGGTGGGGGTTGCGGCGGCGCTTGGTGCCCGTAGTCGTAGGTCATCGTTTCTCCAATAACGCCGAGGCGTACCGCATGAGTGCGTGCGCGAGTCGTGGAGCCAGTTCCTTCAAGCGCATGTAGATCGCCGCGGCAAATGGCACGATGCGCCGGTATCGTCCATCTTCGGCGGCATCGCAGATGCTCCGCGCCACGCGCTCGGGTGCGAGCCCCGGAATGAGCCGCGACGCGGCCGGCATCTTGCCACGTTCCGCCGTCGCGAAGAAGGATGTCTCGGTCGTGCCGGGGCAGACTAGCGCGACGCGAATGCCGCGGCCCATGACCTCGCTGCGCAGCGCTTCGCTGAATCCGATGATCGCGAACTTCGATGCGCCGTAGCCGCCCATCCCGGCATAACCCATGATTCCCGCAATCGAGGCGACGTTGACGATCGTTCCTGATTTCCGCTCCAGCATTCCAGGGAGTGCTGCCTGCGTGCAATGCACGGTGCCGAAGTAGTTGACGTCCATCATGGCCTCGAGGTCGCGCGGATCGGCGTCCGCGAGGGGATCGAAAATGGCGAAGCCGGCGTTGTTGATGAGCACGCTGACCGGGCCGAGCTCGCGCTCCGCGGTTTCGAGCAGCCGGAGGCATTCGTTGCGACGGGCCACGTCCGTGACGACGGCGAGGGCGCGAACGCCCAGGCTGCGGCACTCGGCTGCCACGGCCTCGAGCGGCTCGGCGCGCCGGGCAGCGACGACGACGTTCGCCCCGCGCTGCGCCGCCTCGAGCGCCGTCGCGCGGCCGATCCCGCTCGAGGCCCCGGTGATGACGACGGTTAGGCTGGCAAGGGACATGCGGAGTTAGCCTACTCCCGACAGGTTACGGTCGGACCGTCAAAATGAAGATGGGTGAAATTAGGTGAAACAGGCACGCATGCATCATTGACTTGAAAATCGACCGCCACCTATACTCGGTCTTGCCTACCGAGGTTCTCTGAACCGGCCGCCGCAGCCCCTCAACCAGGAGGTCTCCCATGCCCTTCGAAGAAGTCAAGAAGATCTGGATGAATGGAGTCCTGGTGGACTTCAAGGACGCAAAGATCCATGTGCTGACCCATGCCGTGCACTACGGCTCCGGCGTGTTCGAAGGCATTCGCTGCTACGACACCGAGAGCGTCGGGCCGGCCATCTTCCGACTGAAGGACCACGTTCGCCGCCTCTACGACAGCACGAAAATCTACCGCATGCCCATGATCCTCACTCGCGAGGAGTTCTCGCAGGCGTGCATCGAGGTCGTCCAGGCCAACGAGTTCGACGATTGCTACCTTCGCCCGCTCGTGTATCGAGGATTCCATACGCTCGGCGTCTACCCGGGCGACTGCCCTGTCGACATCGTCATCGCGGCGTGGAAGTGGGGCAAGTACCTCGGACCGGAGGCGCTCGAGAATGGCGTCGACGTCCGCGTCTCGTCGTGGAACCGCATGGCGCCGAACACGTTCCCGGCCCTGGCGAAGGCGACCGCAAACTATATGAACTCGATCCTCATTCGAGAGGAAGCGGCTGCCGACGGATACGCAGAAGGCATCGCCCTCGATGTCAACGGCTACGTGAGCGAGGGCTCGGGCGAGAACATCTTCATCGTTCGCGACAACAAGATCATGACCCCGCCGCTCGGCGCGTCCGTACTGGCCGGAATCACACGCGCCAGCGTGATCCAGATCGCTCGCGACCTCGGGTATGAAGTCCTCGAGACGCTGATCCCGCGCGAAATGCTGTACGTTGCCGACGAGGTCTTCTTCACCGGGACAGCGGCCGAAGTCTCGCCGATCCGAAGCATCGACAGGATCGCCATCGGAAGCGGACGCCGCGGCCCGGTGACCGAGCGCATCCAGAAAGAGTTCTTCGCCTACATCCGCGGCCAGATCCCCGATCGCTACGGCTGGCTCACGCCGGTCTACGCGGAACGGGCAGCGTCCCGCGGCGCCAAAGCCGCGCTAGCCGCGCACTAAACCAGAAACCAGAAACTAGAAACTAGAAACCAGAAACCAGAAGCCAGAAGAGCTGGAGCCGCGCGCTCTGTTTCTAGTTTCTGGTTTCTGGTTTCTGGTTTCTGGTTTCCTATCCCCCGTTTCTTCTCTGAATCAGCACGTAGTCGCTGGCACCGAGGATGATGTGGTCGATCAGCTTCATGTCGAATAGCGTCAGGGCCTCGCACAACCGGCGCGTGAAGAGGAGATCCTCGGCTGACGGCGACGGATCTCCTGACGGATGGTTGTGGAAGACCACGAGGCCGATGGCGTGCTCGTCCAGGGCGTACCGAACGACTTCGCGAGTGGAGACATGCGTGGAGTTGATCGTGCCGATGAAGATCTCCCGCTCGCTGATGACGCGGTTCCGCACGTCGAGACAGATCGCACCGAGGCGCTCCTGCACGAAGTGGGCGTAGCGGGGAACGAGACTGCGGGCGAGGGAATCGATATCCGGCAAAGGCCGCGGCTCCTGGACCGTTCGGGTGGAGACGCGCCGGCCGATCTCGAATGCCGCGAGAATGCGGCTGGCTTTTGCGGGCCCAATGCCCGACAGCGCCGAGAGCTGCGCCGGTGCGCGGCGCGACACCGAGCTCAGGTCGCCGCTCATGGTCTCCCTGGCGACGTCGATGGCATTGCGTCCGCGCGTTCCCGAGCCGATCAGAATGGCCAGGAGCTCCGAATCGGAGAGAAGGGCCGGGCCGTGCATCAGCAGGCGCTCGCGCGGACGGTCGTCGAGGGGAAGGTCGGCGATCATCGTGCTCATGAAGAAACCTCCTCGAGGATGGCATCGACCAGCGGCGGCGTTGCTGCCGTTGCCGTGGTTGCAATTGCGACGGTGCACGCCGAGCTCAACGCGCTCGTCTCAGGGTTGATCTCGATCGAAAGACCGCGATGCAGCGCGACCATGCCGGCGGCGGGATAGACCAGGCCCGATGTGCCGATGACGACCAGCAGGTCGGCGGCCTGAATGGCTCGCGTGGCCGCATCGACCGCTTCGTCGGGCAGCATCTCGCCGAACCAGACGACGTCGGGACGGAGCATCGCTCCGCAGTCACAGAGCGGAGGGAACGTCGCGATCGCCTGCGGCAGCGGGATGATCCTGCCCTCGCGAAGGCAGCGGGCGCGAAAGATGTTGCCATGCAGCTCCACGAGATTCCGCGAGCCTGCGCGTTCGTGGAGCCCATCGATGTTCTGCGTCACGACCGTCACCGAACCGTGCGCAAGCTTCGCCTCGAGCCGCTGGATCGATTCGTGCGCCGCGTTCGGCCGCGCCTCGCGGATCAGCCCGCGGCGCCACTCGTACCACTCCCAGACCAGATGCGGGTTGCGCGCGAATCCCTGCGGCGTGGCCAGATCCTCCGCGCGGAAGTCGCCCCACAAACCGCCTGCACCGCGGAACGTGGGTATGCCGCTCTCCGCCGAGATTCCGGCGCCGGTGAAGAAGACGATTCGTCTCGGCCGGCGCTCGCGGATGTGTCGAATCGCCTGATCCATGCTGCTCATCGTGCGAACAGGAGATTACGCCGCGCGCAAGTGCATGAAAAGATCGGCACAGCGCGAGCGAAGCGCACCAAGCGCAAAATCACTGAGCAGTGGAGACTTGCGTGCTCCCGGGATTAATGGCGAAGCGGCCGAAGATGTCGTCTTCCTACAAGATGTAGAGCCGGAGATGAAACTAGAAACCAGAAACTAGAAACCAGAAGAAAGCAGAAGGCGCGCTGTCATTCTCCCCTTTTTCTCCAGTTTCTGGGTTTCCGGTTTCTGGTTTCTAGTTTCTGGTTTCTGGTTTAAACGGCCGGAATGTTCGCCTCGTTGATCTGGATGAAAGCGTCCTTGCGGAGGCGATCGATGTAGGCCTTGTAATCGCGCTGGAACGTCTCGTCGCTCGCGTCTTTGCGCAGACGGTCTTTCACCGATTCGAACGCAGGCACTTCGGACGGGAGACGCTGCTCGACCTTGAGGATGTGCCAGCCGGACCGCGTGGCGATGGGACCGAGCACCGCGCCGGCTGCGGCGTTGAACACCGCCTTGTCGAGGTCGGGGAGCAGTTCGCCCCGTGCCACTTCACCGAGGTCGCCGCCCTTCTCGCGGGTCGACGCTTCGGAGGACGTGGAAGCGAGCTTGGCGAAGTCGGGAGTCAAACGAGCCTGCGCGGCGACCTCGTCGGCGTGCTTGCGGGCCCGCTCCGCGAGGGAGGGATCGTCGGGCTTGAGGATGATGATCTCGCGGAGGCGCGCTCGCTCGGGAAGGCGATAGCGTTCCTTCTCGCGATCGTATCGCTCGCGCAGCTCGCGATCGGTCAGGTCGTCGCGGCCGCGCAGCTCGCGCGAGAACACCTTGTTGGTCAGCAGCGTGTCGCGAAGGCGGGCCTCCATATCGGCACGGCTCATGCCGCTCTTCTGCAATGACTCGTTGAACTGCTTCTCGTCGCTGATCCCGTACTGCTGTTTGAGGCGCACGACCGCTTCCTTGACCTCGGGCTCGGTGACGGCCAGGCCGAGGCGATCGGCGCGGTCCTTGAGAAGGAGCTCGCTGATCACGTCGTTGAGAAGACCCTTCTTCAGCTCCTCTTTCTTCTCGGCCTGCTGCGCCTGAGGCACGGTCTGCTCGATCTCGTAGAAACCGTCGCGGACGCGCTTGAGGTACTGGGTCCGGGTCACGATGCGGTCGCCGACGCGGACGACGATCGATTCGATGACATCCGCGGCTGTGAGGCTGGCTGCGGCAAGAGTAAGCATGACGGCAACGATGGTCTTCTTCATGATGTCTTTCTGATGGTCCCGTGATGGTCTTATGACGAGCACGTCCCAGAACAGGTTCGGCCCTGATTTATTCGTTCCCCGATTTCGGTAATGTCCCCGTGTAATTGAACGGCAGGCGTTTCGTCAAGACCGCGATCTGCATGTCCGCCCGGCTCCTGGCCACGACCTACGCCACCTTCTGCCGGATGGCATCGTCCCGCAGGCGATCCCGAATCACGGGCGCGGCTGTCGGGAGATCGACAGTTCCCGGCCCGCGGCGCTGGTCGACCTTGAAGATGTGAAAGCTGGAATCCGTCTGAATCACCTTGCTGACCGTTCCCGGCTTGAGTGCGAAGATGTCCTCTTCGAACTTCGGCGGGAGCTCTCCGCGACTGACCCAGCCGATGTCGCCGCCTTTCTTGGCATTGGCTGCCAGCGAGTTCTGGCTGGAAAGCTCCTCGAACGAAGCGCCCTTGCGAAGTCTGGCCACGATGTCGTTGGCCACGGCCTCGTCGTGAACCAGGATCTGGCGGACGTGGACTTCCTCGCCGCTCTTGAACTCGGCGGGATGCTGGTTGTAGTAGTCGCGGACCTGGGCCTCGTCGGGCGGCGCGATCTCAGCCGAGAGGTTGCCGATGAGTTTCTGCCGGCGCATCTCGTCGCGCTTCTCGATGACCGTCGAGCCCGGCTCGCCGCGGACCGCTGCGGCGATCTTCTCGGCCGCGATGTCCACGCCGTGTGTCGCCGCGTACTCGGAGAGCACGACCTCCTCGATGTATTGATCGAGAACGGCGCTCGCAACCTCGGGCGTGATCTGGGCGAGCTCCGTCCCCGCGTTTCGCTCGACGTAGCGCTTGAAATCCGCGAGCGTGATCATCCGCTCGCCGACCCGCACGACCACGTCCGGCGGGATCTTCGGAGCGCGATGGCACGCCGCCGCGAGAGTGACCGCAAGGAGCAGCAGCAACGGTTTCGGAGAGCGCAGAGGAGTCATCGGGCGGACTGGCGCCGGGAGTGTAGCAGCGGGGACGGCCGGCGGCCAAACAGTTCAGGCAACCGATAAGTGAGCAGTGGTGCAGTGGTCAGTGGCGCGACGTGTCATCCTGAGCCGGCGAAGCCCGGAGGGGGCGCAGCGCGGCGAAGGATCTCCTTGGCGGGATCGCGATCTTCGCGAGGGTCCTTCGCCGCGCTACACGTCCGCGACCTCCGCGCCTCCGCGTGAGAAAGCATTGACCGCTGAAACGCTGAGGGCGCAGTGAGTGCTCTGCAAGGGAGTAGGATGCGCGTCCAAGGTCGTTGATGCCTTCCGATAACCCATTCCGTCAGCCGCTCCGGCGCAAAGACGTTCTCTTCAAGACCACCGTCCGCCAAGCGAATGCGGACGGTAAGGACGCAGGCGGCAACACCGATTTCGCAATCAGCAACGATTACCTGTGGATCGCATTCTACTTCAGCGTCCCGCTGGCGTGGATTCGCGACATCGAGCCCCTCGGTCCCGGTTTCGTCGTGACTTGGGAGAATCGTCTCGAGAACCGCGAAGAATCAGCCGCGTTCTGCATTCTCAGGAGCGGCTGGGGTTACAACACAAAGAAACGAGACGACCTCGTTCGCCGGCTGCGAGACGCCGCCGGCAAGGCGGGGGCAGGACCCGTCTCGGCGCAGATCGCTGCCGCTCCCGGCATGACGACGTGCCAGCTCTGCGGTGCGCTGAGTCCACGCGTGTTTGACTTCTCATGGTTTACCAGCTTCCTGGCGTTTGCAATCTCGATACCGGACCGTCGCGTTCTCTGCTTGCCGCACGCCGCCTCGCGGCTTCGAGCTGTCACTGTCTACAACCTCATCATCGGGAATCTCGGTTTCGGCATGTTCGTGTCGCCTATCGTCAGCCTGGGCAACATCCTCCAGGTTCGGAGGACCGGCGCCATCACGAAGCCGGAAACCGCCTTCTGGACTGCCCTCGTCTTCTGGCCTTATCTTCTTATGGCAACGCTGGTCGGCTGGTCGATCTGGTATGCGATCACGTTCTAGATTTGAGGGATCATGAAGAAAGACGAAAAAAGATGATT
>DASQGS010000181.1:0-40211 GCA_035632455.1 Thermoanaerobaculia bacterium
GTTCGCCGCGGCGATGGAGCCGAATAGAAAGGGATCGTCGACGATCGGCGTAAAGAAGTCGACCGTCTGCACGATCGCCAGATCACCCTCGATGCGAAGCACGGCGGCGTCGTCGTTCGTGTTGTGGCCGACGACAAGATCCCCCAGCCCTTCGCTCGGAGGGAGTTTCGACAGAACCGAGTGCAGGTCATCCTGACCCAGCTTGCACGCTCAACCGCCGGTCGTCGCGAACGACGACAATGGCGGATACGACTTGATCTTGCGCTTCACTCGGGAATCTTACCGCGCGAGGTGGCTACAGAATGCGAGGAAAGCGGCTCACGCGAAGACGCGAAGGCGCGAAGCGAAGAAACCCTCAGAGCCATCTCGGGCACTAACACCTTCGTGTCTTCGCGTGAGCCGGGTCATTCTCCAGTCACGGTCGCGTGCGCTGCCTCGCAGGCCGCGAGGATCTCCTGGTAGAGGTAGAAGGCGAGCTCGGGATCGATGGGCTCGGCGCTGCCGCGGTTCACGATCTCTGCGATCTGCGAGGCGTAGTAGGACGCCGGCGGCAGGCGGTCTCCGCCGTCGCGCAAAATGCGAAATCCCACCGTCAACTCCTCTTCGAGCTCCCTACGGAATGCTCCGCTCTCGAGGTCGTGGGCCAGGTTCGCGTAATCGACATTCATGGCACGAGCAGAGCCGCGGCGGCCCGTTACTCCTTCGCTCCGATTCTCGCCAGCACCGAGGGATCGGCGCCGTAGGCCACGCCGGCCCATGTGCCATTTCGCTGCGATCGGGCATCGATCCCACGGTCGCGGAGAAACGCTAGATACGCCTGGAGGAACGTCGCCGCGTCAGCCTCGCTTTCCCACTGCGTCAAGACCAGCACGCTGGTCTCGCAGCGCGCATTCTGAACGACCGTCGCGCTGTCGCTGACCCACCCCGTCGACGCCGCCTCGCCGAGGAGGAAGCGCCAATGAAACTCGCCGAGATGCTCCACGACAAGCGTCCCGGGGATGGTTGGTGGCAAATTGGACGGCACCGCTTTCGGGTCAGCGGCGACACGCGCAAAATACTCCGCGGGATGGAGGATCTCGCGCGTGGTTCGCGGCGGGTTCGCGTGGACGCGATCGAGTGCCGCCCATCCGCCGCGACGATATGCGTCGATCACGAACGCCAGCCCGTCGAGGTAGGGAAATTTCATGGATTCGACGAAGTATCGCGGAGAGCCGGCGGGGATCGTTCGATCGGACGCGCCGGCGTTCTTGAGGGCATTCAGCAAAAAGTCGTTCTGCATCACCTCGTCCAGCGAACGTCCGCCCTTGTCGAGAATCGCCGCCATCATCACCAGGGACGCCTCGCCCTCGATCAGCGAATCGTAGGCCAGCTCGGCGTCCCAATCTCCCTGAATCCGTTCCAGTTTCTCGCCTGCGCCGAAGCGCTGATCCTGGAGCGCGTGCGTGAGCTCGTGAACGGCGACGCTCTCCTCGAGCATCGGCAGCTCCGCGCCCTCGAGCGCGGGAGGCGGTTTGTCCAACGAATAGAAGACGTGCGCCAAAGGATCGTAGAACGCGAGAATCTGCTCCTGATACAGGTCGAGGAGCTTATCGAGAAGATGGGGATCGTCATCCACGAGCTGCAGAGCGCGGAGGACCACGATGTAGTCATCCGGCGAGACCGGCATGCTCTTGAGCATCTGCTGCCTGAGGATGGCCGGAAGCTCCTCGCGCGTGACGGTGCGATGATCGACTTTGTGGAGAAACGAGCGCTGGCGCAGCCGCTCGACGGTGCGGATCTCGCTGCTCAGATCGGACGCTTGCGCCGCCGCGGCAGCGAGAAGGATCGAGACCAGAAGGCCTCGCAGGGTCACGGACATGCGCTGCTCAACGATTCGGTGTCGGACTCTCATTCCGGCCCGTTTTTCCTTGAAAGCCCGTCTTTGCCTCACTTAGAATGCCCGGACCATCACTCCATGGAACGTGACGACGAGAGGATCGAGATTACCATCAGCAGCCGGTTCGAGAACATCGAGCTGGTGCAGGTGATCGCGGAACATCTCTGCGAGAATTCCGGCGTGGATGAGGATGGGTCGCACTGGATCGGTATGGCTGTGCGGGAGGCGGTGGCGAACGCCATCAAGCACGGCAACAAGCTCGACATCCGAAAGAAGGTTCAAGCCACATTCGACCTGCATGGAAGCGAGCTGGAGATCCGCATCTCCGACGAGGGCGACGGGTTCGATCCCTCCGCCGTCGGCGATCCCCTGAACCCGCAGAACCTGATGAAGACGAGCGGACGGGGGATTTTCTACATGAAGACGTTCATGGACCAGGTCGAGTACAGCTTCTCTCAGGGCGGCGGGACGTCGCTCATCATGACCAAGAATCTTGCAAAGAGCACCGGTATCGCAAACAGCAAAGCCTGATATCCTCTCCGCCCTGGGCCGGGGACGTGAATCAAAGGAGAATAGACAATGAAAGCCACTAGTCGAGAAGTAGCCGGAGTCGTGATCATCAGCCTGCAGGGCAAGATCATGATCGGCTCGGGCGACTCCCAACTGCGCGAAGCCATCACCGATGCGCTGAACAGTGGGAAGACCAAAATCCTCCTGGACATGAGCGGAGTCACGACCATCGACTCGTCCGGCATCGGCGAGTTGGTCGGCTCCTTCACCACCGTGACGAATCGCGGCGGGAAGTTGAAGCTCCTTCACCTCCCGGCCAAGCTCAACGAGTTGCTTCACGTAACCCAGCTCATCACCGTGTTCGAGGTGTACGAGAGCGAGGAAGAAGGCATCAAGAGCTTCTAGCCGCGGGATTACGCCGAGTCTCACCGAAGCGGGGGCGTCGGCCTCCGCTTTTTCATTTGAGCCCGCACCAGGTCTGCGCCTCCCGGGGCGTGATGCCGTCCAGCCGCCGTAGGCGCAGCAGCGCTGGGCCGAGCCCTGCACGGATCGCCAGCCAATGCGTGGCCGCGCGTGATGGCCCGCCGCCTCCGGCGAGACTCCGAAATACCCAAGCCATCCGTAGGAAAACGCCGATCGGCGGCTAAGACGGCTCGCACAGGCCGCGCAATCGTAACTCGTTTGTTTTACGTCTGTTAACGAGTCTCGCGGCTTGTAGGCATTTGCCCCACTCTCATATCGAAGGGTGGCAATCGTCACGGGCCGAAGTGCGAAACGCTACGTCCCGCCGGATTTTTTGGGGCGAACCTGCGCCGATATCAACATCAGGTCTGTATTTACGCAAATGCCTACAAATGCAGCACTTAATGACGTATCGACCATCATGAATTCCTTCGTATTCATGTTGCCGTCGATGCAGCACACCATCCGCCCGGTGATGTTGAGCCCCGTCGACCCTGAGGTTCTTCCATTTCTCGCCGTTCTGATAGCCGTTCTGCTCGTGGTCATGGCCCGGCGCGAGCGTTTCGCACATCTCAGCGGAGCCCAGCGATTGCATGGCATGGCGCCCCTCTCGACCGGCGTGCCGGTTCTGGCGATCGGCGCCGGAGAGGCATTCAGCGCACGTCCTGAGCGCGAACCAGAGATCCCTTCGCACGAGACCAGCGACGCGCTCGCCGATCTCGTCACCCTCTCCGGCGATTGGGTGTGGGAGTGCGATGCCGAGGGACGCTACACGTTCGCGGGAACGCAGATTCACGAGATCCTCGGCTATGCGCCGGAAGAGGTCATCGGAAAGACGGCGTGCGACCTTGCTCTGCCCGAGGAAACTCGGCGGATTCGAAGCCTCCTCCTTCCATTGCTCAGAAGCCCGCGATCCTTCGCCCGAATCGAAGTGACCGCCCTCCATCGCGATGGCCGGCCGGTTCTGCTGGAAGTCAGCGGCATGCCATTGATCGGCTCGGGCGGTCAAGCGAACGGCTATCGCGGCCTGGTGCGCGACGTGACTGAGCTGGAGGCGCACAAGCGGGAACGACAACTCCTTGCGATGGCCATCGAGAACGCCGGCGACGTCGTCATAATCACCGACCGCGAGGGGAGGATCGAATACGTAAATCCGGCTTTCGAGACCGTCACCGGCTATCGCCGCAAGGACATCGAGGGCGCGACGCCTCGGATTCTGAAAAGCGGCCGGCAACCGGCTGAGTATTACGAGAAGATGTGGAGCCGCCTTCTCGCCGGCGAGAACTGGAGCGGCCACTTCGCCAATCTGCGGCGCGACGGCAGTCCCTACTACGCCGATGCAACCGTGTCGCCGATACTCGATGAGCAGGGTGCGATCACCGGCTTCGTCGCAGTCCAACGCGACGTGACCGAGAAGATGTCCCTTCTCGACCGTCTGCACTCGGCGATGGAGATGGAGCGGTTCGGGAACCTGGTCAGCGGCGTGGCCCACGAGGTTCGCAATCCTTTAAATGCCATCCAGGCTGCGGTGGGCGCGCTCGAGCTCGAATTCGGCTCTGAGGCCGAGGCCGGACCGCTGTTCGGCATCGTGCGCTCGCAAGTCGGCCGGCTTGCGCGGCTCATGAGCGATCTGCTGGTCATCGGGAAACCGGTAGATCAGGCACTTCTTCAAATCAGACCGGTCGCCGAGGTGGTGTCGGAGGCGTTGGCCGTGTGGCGGGAAGCGCATCCCGACGTAAACGAGCGCCGTGTCCGCTTCACCGCAGGTAGCGGAGCGACCGTCAACGTTGACGTCGCACGCCTGCACCAGGTCGTCGTCAACCTGCTCGACAACGCTCTCCAGCACAGTGATTCGGACAGCGAGATCGTCCTCGGTGTCGATGACATCCTGGACCGCTCGCGGATCTTTGTACGCGATGCCGGCTCCGCGGTGATCCCATCGCTCATCGCTCGGGTATTCGACCCTTTCTTCACCACTCGTCCCGGCGGGACCGGGCTCGGCCTGAGCCTCGTCAAGAGCATCGTCGAGCAGCATGGCGGGACCGTGTCGATCCGCAACAACGAGCCACCACCCGGCTGCACCGTGGAGGTAGTTCTTCCGCCGGTGCCCGATAGCGAGAGGAGACGCGCATGACGAGCTGCCTTCGCTCGCGAATTCTAATCGTGGACGACGAGAGCGAGACCGTCGCCGCGCTGGCGCGCCTGTTTCGCAGGCTGGACTGCGACATCGACTCGGCGGGAACGATCGAGGAAGCATCGCGAACGATCTTGGATCGCGACTATCGGGCCATCGTCACCGATCTTCGCCTCACGCCTGGAACCGGCGAAGAAGGACTGGAGGTCCTTCGGCGCGCCCGCGAGAAGAACCTCTCCACGGAAGTCATCATCGTCACCGGGTACGGCAATCCATCCCTGATGACGAAGGCCTTCGACCTCGGCGCTGCTTACTACTTCGAGAAGCCGGTGCATCCGGCTCAGCTCCTCGGAGCGCTGGAGGAGTTGTGTCGGTAGTCGTTGGCGCGTCGCAGGATCGAGTCGTCGCCGATCTGGTGCGGCGAGGCTTTCATTCCGTTGTCTTTCAGCCGATCCGCCGCCTCGACGACGGCACGATCTACGGCTTCGAAGCACTGATGCGCGGACCGACCGGAACGCTGCTCGCCTCGCCGGGCCGCATTTTCTGCAGATCGAGCATCGACTGGACCCTGCTGCACAAGCTCGATGTGGCCTGCTTCTTCTCCTCGTTGAGGCTGGGCCGCTTGGCCAGTGTGGAGCAAACCCTGTTCATTAATCTGCACGGCGAGACGCTGTTGCGATACTCAAACGGGGCGGATGAGGTGCGGCGGCTGCTCGATCAGCTAGCCATCGCGCCGTCCAGGATCGTCATCGAGCTCTCGGAGATGACCGAGCGCACGCACGTTCGAAGTATCGGCCGGACCCTGCGACCTCTGCGCGCGGCCGGAGTGCGGCTCGCGCTCGACGATATCGGCGCCCGCTACCCGTGGCTGCACCACATGCTTTGGCTGGAGCCCGATTTCCTGAAGCTCGACCGCAGCTTCGTGCGCGGCGCAGCCCGATCATCGCGACGGCGCAATCTGATCGTCGGCATGGTCCCGTTCGTCCGAGGCTGCGGCGCGGAGATCATGCCGAGGGTATCGAGACGGCAGGCGAGCGCGACGCCCTTCGCGATGCTGGAATCACGCTCGGCCAGGGGTTCCTCCTCGGCTCACCCTTGCCGGTGCAGGAGTGGTTCCCGGCGGATGCCGCGTCCATGGACCGGACTCGGGTCGCGGGGTTGATGGAATGAGGAATCCTTGGAGCGGCAGGAAGTCTTCGATCGTGGTCTCCTATCTTCCCTGGATTCGACAGGATGCAATCGAAAACTGTCGGCACAACGGACATAGGAAAATGCCTAAAAGCGCTCCAAGGTTACAGTTTCGTAACCTTTGTGAACTACGATGCGCCTGCCGCTACTGACGCTCGTTCCCGCGAGCCGTGAGTGCAACTCCAACGTGAGGAGAAAGAGATGGAAACCCGAAAGAAGATTCTGCTCGTCGATGACTCGTCGACCATCTTGATGATGGAGCGGATGATCCTGGCCAAGGGTTTGTACGAGCTCATCGTCGCGAAGGACGGCGAAGAGGCGGTGACCAAAGCGGTGACAGAGCGGCCGGACCTGATTCTCATGGACGTGATCATGCCGAAGATGAATGGCTTCGAAGCCTGCCGGAAGATCCGCCAGCACGGCGAGATCGGAGAGACGCCGATCATCATGGTCACCACGCGCGGCGAGGGGGCGAACGTCGAGACCGGGTTCGAGAGTGGCTGCAACGACTACGTCACCAAGCCCATCAACAGCCTGGAGCTCCTCGCCAAAGTGCGGAGCTACCTCAGTACGCACTAGGAGACCGTCCGGTCATGTCCAGCGACTCTCACGAGAAATACGTTCACCGCGTCCAGGAAGAGACGAAGCGGTACACCCACGATCTGCTCGCCGAGAACCAGCGGCTGCAATTGATCGCTGAACGGCTGGAGAAGGAGTGCCGCCTTCTCGAAGAGGAAGTGGCGAGGCGCAGAGCGGAGCGCCTGCAGTTGTTGGAGCAGCTCCGCACGTTCGAGGATCAGAGCAGGACCTTCGCCGAACAGTACACCGAGGTCGAGCAGCAGAACGCCAATCTGGCGAATCTTTACGTGGCCAGCTATCGCCTGCACTCCACGCTCGACAAGAGCGAAGTGCTCGCCGCGATCCAGGAGATCATCATCAATCTCATCGGATCGGAGGAGATCGCGATCTTTGAGCGCGCCGAAGGGAGCGACATGCTCTCGCTCGTCGCATCCGTGGGCGTCGATGAAGCGGAGTACTCGGCCGTCCGCCTCGGTCGCGGAGTCATCGGATCGGCGGCTGCAACGGGCGAGATCTACATCCGAACAAACGGAGCGGCCGCTGTCCAGGAGAACACCGGGCTGACGGCTTGCATCCCTCTGGTGCTTCAGGGACGCGTGCTTGGAGTCGTCGCGGTGTTCCGGCTTCTCCAGCAGAAGAGCGGCGTGGAGGCCATCGATCGGGAGTTGTTCGATCTATTGGGCACTCACGCGGCCGTTGCCCTTTATTGCACGACGTTGCACGCCCAGATTGCGGGAGCGGCGCTGGCATCATGAGCGGCCTCGGCGAGAAGATTCCAATGCCTGCCGGCTTTCCAGAGGCGCCTGACCGCGACGCGTTCACTTACCTGCTTCCCGGAAACCTGGTCGCCTCACGCGACCCGATCGTGGTGACGACGATCCTCGGTTCCTGCGTGGCTGTCTGTCTCTACGACGCGACGAGCGGAATCGGCGGGATCAACCATTTCCTTCTGCCAAAGTGGCCGGCGGCCACCGGCGGGACGCCTCGCCACGGAAGCATCGCCATTCCCAAGCTCGTGGAGCGTCTACTGGCCCTCGGCGCAAACCGCGGCAGGCTCGAAGCGAAAGTTTTTGGAGGCGCTGCGGTCCTGCAGCAGTTGGCCCGTGCCGTCTATCACCTCGGCGCGCAAAACGCGGATGTGGCGATCCAGATCCTCGATCGCGCAGGGATTCCGATCGTGGCAAACGATACCGGCGGTCATCGCGGCCGCAAGCTGATCTTTCACACCGAGGGCGGTCTCGCCTTCGTCAAGTACCTCTGAAGGACGATCGATGGAGATCAATCGCACGGACGTAGTTCAAGTGTTCCTCGCCGAGTCCGAGGAAAATCTCGGAACAATCGAGCAGACCTTGATCGCACTCGAGCGCGATTCGGGAAACAGCGAGCTCGTCGAGGAGATCTTCCGCGCCGCCCACACGTTCAAAGGAAACGCCTCCTGCGTAGGTTTCACCGCACTCGCGGACGTCACGCACATGATCGAGGACTATCTCGATCAGATACGTGTTGGTGCACGGCGGCTAACGCAGCGGGTCATTTCGCTGCTGCTCGATTCGATCGACGTACTTCGCGAGATGGTCGCGGAGTGCGCGAACGGCTCGGAGTCGCTTCGCGGCGACCACGCTGTCTTCGTCGAAGAGCTGCGCAGCGCCATCGAGCGCGAGGACGCGGCCGTCCCAGCCGCGACTGATACCTCCGCACACGCCGCCTCAAACGGCGATGGGCTGCGGAGCCGCACTCTTCGCGTGAGCGTGGAGAAGCTCGACGGACTGCTCAATCTGGCCGGCGAGGTGGCCATCGCACGCGGTCGTCTCCGGCAGATGATCGAGAGCCGTGAGCCTTTCAATCGAATCCTGGAAGTGCATCGCGAAGCCGATCAGCTCCACATCGACCTGCAGGAGCTGGTGATGCGCATGCGGATGGTCCCGATCGGCCCGACCTTCAGGCAGCACGTCCGCACGGTGCGCGACCTGGCGCTGTCGGAGCGCAAAGAGGCAACGCTTGTACTGCATGGCGAGGACGTAGAGCTCGACACGAAAGTCGTCGAGCACTTGCGCGACCCGCTACTTCATATGATTCGGAACGCGGTCGACCATGGCATCGAGAGGCCTGAGGAACGTGTGGCGGCCGGCAAGGAATCTTGCGGCATCATCGTTCTCAGCGCCCGCCACGAGAGTGGCTCGATCGTGATCGAGATCCGCGACGATGGCGCGGGCGTCGACCGCCAGCGCATTCTCGGGCGGGCCATCGAGCGAGGACTGGTTGGCGCCAGCGACAAGATCGCGGACGCCGACATCGATCAACTCCTCTTCTCGTCCGGCCTTTCCACGGCCAAACAAGTGAGCGACATCTCCGGCCGCGGCGTCGGTCTCGACGTCGTTCGGCGGAACGTCGAGACTTTGCACGGAAGCGTGTCGATCGAAAGCGTTCCAGGAATAGGAACCACGTTCTCAATCCGCCTCCCGCTCACGTTAGCCATCATCGACGGTTTTTCCGTCGGCGTCGGTAGGGAAACATTCATGATTCCGCTCGATGCCGTCGTCGAGTGCGTCGAGGTGCCGCTAGACGGCGCAACGTCGATCGACTCGTGCGGCGTACTCAGTCTTCGCGGCGACCCGCTGCCGTGGGTCCGGCTGCGCGAAGTCTTCGGCGTTCTCGCCGAGCCGCCGCCGCGCGAGAAAGTCGTCGTCGTGGAATGCGGCGACGTACGGGCAGGGCTCGTCGTCGACGAATTGCACGGAGAGCATCAAACCGTCATCAAGCCGCTCGGTCCGCTTTTCCACGGACTTCCCGGAATCGCCGGCTCATCCATCCTCGGCAACGGACGCGTGGCTCTGATCATCGATGTGCCGGGGCTGATCTTCGACGTGACCCAGCGGCTCGCCGCGAGTCGTGCCCGGGGAAACTTCAACGGAGCGAACACCCCGATCCGGGCCGCTGTCGCCGAACCGGGGAGGAAGAACTGGATGCGAAACCGATAGCGCCTGCGTCGGTCATCCTCATTCCAAGGGCGACCCACGCAATCGCAAGCGCGGCTAACGATCGAGATCGAGGGCCGCCCCGACCAAAGCTCAACTCACTTTCCACAAGGAGAATGGCAATGCAGAAAATCACATTGCGTACCCGTTTGATCACCGCATTCGGGATACTCATCGGCATCGTGGCCGTACTCGGTTGGTTCGCGCTCGACCGTCTTGGAACGCTGAACCACACCATGCGGGACGTCGTCAGCTATCGATACAACATGCTGGAGATGACCAATCGCACCCTGGAGATCTCGATCGAGAATTCGCGGTTGACATTACAGATGCTGCTTAGTCGCGACAAGAAGAGCGTCGACGCTCTTCGAGCCGAGATTCCGCAGAACTCGAAGGCCATCACGAACCTGATCGATCAGATCGAGAAGGGCGTCAAGCTTCCACAGGAAAAAGCGATGTTCGCGGCCGTCACGGCTCGCCGGACGCCGTACCTGGAAAGCCGTAGGGCAGCGGAGAAGCTCCTTGTCGACGGCCATCACGACCAGGCCGTGGCGGTGGCGGTCAACGAGATGCTGCCGCACCTCACCTCGTACCGGCAAGCCTGGAACGATTTCGCGGCGTTTCAGCGCAAGAGCGCCGAAGTAGCGGTTCAGCAAAGCGCGAGAGAATTCGAGTCAGCGCGCACGGTCATTTTCATCGGAATCATCGTCGCAGTTATCGCCGCGCTGGTTTTGGCGTGGAGCGTGACGAGGGCGGTGACCAAGCCGGTCATGGCCGCAACCAGAGTCGCCGAGGAGATCGCGGCGGGCAACCTAGACGTGGAGATCACCATCACCGGCCGCGACGAGTTGGGTCAGCTTCAGCGTTCCATGCAGACCATGTCGCAGAAGCTCCGCGAAGTCGTGGCCGAGATTCGCAGCGGAGCGGAAGCCTTGGCTTCGGCGGCGGGCCAGGTCTCGGCCTCGTCACAGACACTCTCGCAGGGCACGAGCGAGCAGGCCTCGTCGGTCGAGGAGACGACTTCAAGCCTCGAGCAGATGAATGCCTCCATCATGCAGAACGCCGACAACAGCAAACAGATGGAACAGATGGCGGTCACCGGCACGCGCGACGCCGAGGAGAGTGGGAACGCCGTTCAAGCCACGGTCGAGGCGATGACCAATATCGCCGAGCGCATCTCGATCATCGAAGAGATCGCCTATCAGACGAATCTTCTCGCGCTCAACGCCGCCATCGAAGCGGCACGGGCCGGCGATCACGGACGTGGATTCGCGGTGGTGGCCACCGAGGTGCGCAAGCTGGCGGAGCGCAGCCAGACCGCGGCCAAGGAGATCGGCCAGCTCGCTTCGACGAGTGTGCGCGTCGCGGAGCGCTCCGGCGGGCTGCTGCGCGATCTCGTGCCGGCGATCCGCAAGACCACCGCGCTAGTTCAAGAGGTCTCCGCCGCCTCCAGCGAGCAAGCCACAGGCGTCGCCCAAATCAACCTCGCCATGAGCAGCGTCGACCAGGTCACGCAGCGCAACGCGTCAGCGGCCGAGGAACTGTCCGGCACCGCTGAGGAGATGGCCTCCCAGGCCGAGTCGCTGCAAACACTGATGAGCTTCTTCAAGCTCGGCAACGAATCCGCACCTGCGAACAGGCATGTGCCGCAGCCAGCCATGCGAATCGGTGCGAGTCCCGTTGCCAACGCGCCGCAGAAACCGTTGGTGCGCTTTCAGCCCGGAAGCGCAGCAGCTTTCGACCATCAGCCAGCGGCTGAGAATGGTTTCCAGCGCTTCTGAGGGGGCCACCGATGAAGACCAGGGAGACTCGTGAGCTGAAGCAGTTCCTCACGTTCGACATCGCCGGCGAGGAATACGCCATTTCCGTCCTGAAGGTCCGCGAGATTCTCGAGTACGACGTCGTCACGCCAGTGCCCAATGTGCCGGCCTCGATCCGCGGGGTCATGAACCTCCGAGGACAGGTCGTGCCGATCATCGACCTCGCGGTGAAATTCGGCCTGCCGAGAACACAGACCGGACGGACCACGTGCAACATCGTCGTCGACGTCTCGCTCGAAGGTGAGGATGCGGTCATGGGCATCATGGCCGACCCGGTCAAACAGGTAATCGATCTCGTCGCGGACGAGATCGAGCCTCCGCCGGCGTTCGGGACAAGCGTTCACGTCGATTACCTCCAAGGCATGGGGAAGGCGGACAAAAGATTCGTGCTGATCCTCGATCTCGACAAGCTCCTCACGACCGACGAACTGCTCAAGCCCGAGCAGGCGGAGGCCGCGATGGTAGAGGTCGCCCCTACCGAAGCCTCCGAGGCAGCGTTGCCTTGAATACCCTGGTCGCTGTGGCGACATTGACCGATCGCGAATTCGGGCAGATCCAGGAGCTCGTGTACCGCGAGGCGGGCATCTTCCTATCCAAAGAGAAGAAGGCTCTGGTTGTCGCGCGCCTGGGAAGACGGCTTCGCGAGCTGCAGATTCAATCCTTCGGCGAGTACTACAGTCGCGCCCATGAATCGAACGACGAGCGAAGGCGCTTGCTCGACGCCATCTGCACGAATGAGACGCACTTCTTTCGCGAGCCGCGCCAGTTCGAGTTCCTGGAGCGACAGATCATTCCGGCGTGGCGGCGCGAGGCATCCGCGGGGAGACGCCGGCGATGCGTGCGCGTGTGGAGCGCCGCTTGTTCGACCGGCGAGGAGCCGTTTTCGATCGCTATGCTTCTTCGTTACGCGCTCCCCTCGGATTGGGCGATCGAGCTGCTGGCCAGCGACCTCTCAACCCAGGTGCTGGCGAGGGCGCAGGCAGCAGTCTGGCCAATCGCCAGGTCCGAGGAGATTCCTCCGGTACTGTTGAAGGCCTTCATGCTCAGAGGCGTCGAGGCTCACAGCGGGCTGATGAAGGCCTCATCCGAGCTCCGGTCGCTGGCGACGTTCCGTCACATCAATCTGAACGATGAGCGGTACGATGTCGGGCAATTCGATCTCGTGTTCTGCCGCAACGTGCTCATGTACTTCAGTGACGATTCCAGGACAAGAGTGATCCTGCGCTTGCTGAAACATCTCACTCCGTCGGGCTATCTCTTCCTCGGTCACGCCGAGTCGCTGAACCGCGTCACCGATCGGGTAAAGAACGTTGGTCCGACGGTCTACGCGCATGCCGATCAGGACGAGACTTTTCTCGGAGCGGCGGGGTGAAAGTTCTCGTCGTCGACGATTCCGCCGTGGTCAGGCAGATCGTGACCGCGATCCTGGCGGAGCAGCGCGACATCACGGTGCAGGTCGCTTCAGATCCGCTCATCGCCATGCAGAAGATGCAGCAGTCCCGTCCCGACGTCATTCTTCTCGATCTCGAAATGCCGCGGATGGATGGGCTGACCTTTCTTCGCAAGTTGATGAGCGAGGACCCGATCCCCGTGGTGGTCTGCTCAGCTCTGGCCGGCCGCGGCAGCGACGTGGCGGTCCAGGCGTTGGAAGAGGGCGCGGTCGATATCGTCACCAAGCCACGCCTTGGCGTGCGCGAGTTTCTCATCGAGACCTCGATCACGCTGACCGACACGCTGCGGGCTGCGGCGAGCGCCAAGCTGCGGTCTCGTCTCCGTCACTTGCCGCGCAAGCCGAAAGAGACTGCCGACGCTGTGCTCGCCGCCCAGCCACCGGCCGTGCGCTATACGACGGATAAGGTGGTGGCCATGGGCGCTTCCACCGGCGGCACCGAAGCGCTCAGCGCGATTATCGAAGCCCTTCCACCCGACGCGCCGGCGGTCGTCGTCGTGCAGCACATGCCGGAGGTCTTCACGGCCAGCTTCGCCCGGCGACTGAACGACATCAGCCGCGTCGAGGTCAAGGAGGCCGCCGACGGCGATCGCGCCGCTCCAGGACACGTGCTTATCGCGCCCGGCAACCGGCACTTGATCGTCCGTCGCAGCGGTGCACGCTACGTGGTCGAGCTTGCGGACGGCCCGCTGGTCTCGCGGCACCGCCCGAGCGTCGACGTACTCTTCCGCTCCGTCGCTCAGGCGGCAGGGCCCAACGCCATCGGCGTGATCCTCACCGGAATGGGGAGCGACGGCGCCGCCGGTCTGCTGGAGATGTTCGAAGCCGGCGCCGTGACCATCGCACAGAACGAGGCGACCTGCGTGGTCTTCGGCATGCCGAAGGAAGCGATCGCCCGCGGCGCCGTACACCACGTGCTCCCGCTCGGCAGTATTCCGGGAGCGCTCGTCCGAATGGCTACGGCGCAGTAGACGTCGGCTCACAGCCGCTTCCGCGCAAGAATCGAACGATACAAATCCTCGAGCCGGCCGATGCGGAGCTCCTTCGAGAAGCTACGCCGTACGTGATCCATCGCACGCGCCGCGACGGCATTGCGGCGGTCCGGTCCGCCCATCACGTCGCGAATCGCGCCGGCGATCGCGCCGGAGTCCTGCGGCGCGATGAGCCAGCCTACTTCACGTGTCGAGACCAACTCGCGGTTGCCGCCGCAGTCGGTTGCGATGACCGGTTTGCGCATGGCCATGGCCTCGCGAATCGTTCCGGTCACACCCGTGCCGGCCCAGGAGGCATCGACGACGAGATCGCAGGCGGCAAGAACGCTGGGCATGTCGGTCCGGTACTCGACTGGCGAAACGCGATCTCCGATTCCCGACTCACGGGCAAAGCCGGTGACGTCCCCCTTCTCTCCGTCGTTCCTGCAGCCGACCAGCGCCAAGTGGATCTCGGGATGCGACGGCGCCACGGCGGCGATTGCCGCGATCAGCTCCTTCCACCCTTTCCAATCGCGGACGCCGACCTGGGCAACGAGGAAGCGGTCCTCGCCGATGCCTTTCTCGCGACGAAACGCTGAGGGGTCCCACTTCGTCGGATCAAACAATGCGACGTCGGTGCCCGCGTAGACGACTTCGACCTTATCTGAAGGCAGCCTGCCGCTGGTCACGATCACGTCCTTGATCTGCCGGCATACCGTGACGATGCGGTCGACGCGGTGCGTGCGATACTTGCCGCGATTCCAACGATCGAGCGGGAACGACACGCCGCGGTTGACGATAAACGCGCCAACTGGCTTCCCGAACGTGGCACTCAGCGCGAGAGCGTGGGCCACTCCCTTGTGGGCGTGGATCACATCGAAGCGCCGTTCGGCGATGAGCCGGCGGAGCGCGAAAATAGTCCCGAGGTCGAACGAGTTGCGAAACGGAAGTGCCTGGAAGTCAATCCCCGACTCGGCGGCCTTTGCCGCGAGAACGGGATCGGGACGGCTCGCGATCGCGACCTCGTGGCCCCGCTCGCGCAACCCCGCCGCGGCCTGGAACATCTGGTGGACCGACCCGGTGTTGAACTGGTTGAACTCGAGGGCCTGAAGGATTCTCATCGGTGAGAATGTTACGTGTTGGTTGTTGAATTGAATACCAATTGAGCAACGAGGCTCACGCGAAGGAGCGAAGCTTCTATTGATTGAGCTTGTTCATATCCAAGCGAATTCGCGTCTTCGCGTGGCCATTTGTCTAACTTCAATTCAAGATTCAACATTTGCCACTCAACATTTATCATTCCCGACTGCGCAGTCTGGTTTTCACTCCGCGGAAAAGGAGTCCTCGCATGCGACGTCTTCCTCTGCTTCTCTCCGCCATCCTCGCGCTGCTCGCTCCGCTCGTCCTCTCCGCGCAGGAGCATGAACATCCCGGCACGCGCACAACCGTCAACACCTTCCATAAGGGCGCTGCGCCTCCGCCGACCATCTCCCTGCTTCGAGGCAAAGTCATCCAGTTCCCTTCTGCGATAGGCGGCAACGCGAGCGGATACCTCGCGCTCCCTGACTCGAAGACGCCCGCGCGCCACCCCGCGATCATCGTGATCCAGGAGTGGTGGGGAATGAACGACTGGATCCTTCAACAGGCTGATCGCTTTTCGCGCGACGGCTACGTCGCTTTGGCTATCGACCTTTACCGCGGCAAGAGCACCACCGATCCGGCCACGGCTCACGAGCTGATGCGCGGTATGCCGGAGGATCGAGCCATGGCCGATCTGAAAGCCGCATTCAACCTTCTCGCTTCGCGCTCGGACGTCGATCCGGCGAAGATCGGTTCGATCGGCTGGTGCATGGGCGGTGGCTATTCGCTCGCGCTGGCGACGGTCGAGCCTCGCCTCGCGGCCTGCGTGATGAACTACGGGCGACTGGTCACGGATCCGGCCACGATCGAGAAGATGCGTCCTCCGATCCTCGGCAACTTCGGCGCCGACGACAAAGGCATCCCGCCGGCCGACGTGAAGGCCTTCGATGCCGCGCTCAAGAAGGCGGGGAAATCGTCGGACATCAAGATCTACGACGGCGCAGGGCATGCGTTCATGAATCCTGCGAACACGGACGGATACCGCCCCGAGTCAGCCAAGGACGCCTGGAGACGGATTGATGCGTTCCTCGAGAAGAAACTGAAGTAAGCTCCGGCGATCATTGACGCGGAGAGGTGCTCGCCGCCTCGGCCGTGCGTTGCGGCGCGCCGGGAGCGGATGATACGATGCAAGCTGTTGATTCCAAGTAATTTCGCGGACTCGTGCAAGGCCGGGAGGCAGGGTTGCCGACGGACAAGGCTCCTCCGAGGGACCAGATGAAGGTGACCGACAAGCGGATCTTCACCGCTGAGGGCGAGATCCGGGAGGAGTTCCGGGATGAATTCCGTGGTGATAGCACCACGGCCGATCCGTCCCCGACGCTGGCGCCACCTGAGCCTGCGCCCGAAAAGCCGGCGGAACCGCCACCGAGGCCCGCGGAGCCTCCGCCCCAACCGAAGAAGGAGAAGCCCGCTGCCGCCGGTGAGCGCGGCCGCACCGTGACCGATCGCGCGCAAAACCCGGGGACGCCATTCACGAACTTTCTCGAGTCGCTCATCGTGCAGGCGTACATGAGCCTCGGCATGCTGCGCAACCCTTATCAGCCGCAAGCGAAGGTCGATCCGCCCGCGGCCCGGCAGATGATCGAGATTCTCACGCTTCTGCACGACAAGACCGCCGGCAACCTGACCGATGAAGAAGAGGATTTTCTGACGACGCATCTGGGAGAATTGAAGCTCGCGTTCGTCCAAAGAACGAAGTCTCTGTGATGACACCTCGCCGCGCCGCATGGTCTCTGCTCCTCCTACTCGCGTGCGCAGCCATGCCCGCGATGGCGGAGCAGACTGCGCCTCGCGACATCTTCCCGCAGGCGATGGCCTCGGCTGACGCCGGCGACGTCCAGGGCGCGATCAAGAAGACCAATGAGCTGACCGAGACCGGCAAGATCTACGGTCTCAAGACCTATCCGATCTACGCTGAGGCCGTCGCCTCGCTCGCCAGCGCGGCGGCGAGAGACGGCAAGGCGAAGGTCGCGGAGTGGGCGGCGAAAGCAGCCGAGCAACTCGATCCCACCTCGGCCGGCGTGGCCTTTGCCGCCGCGGATCGCGCGGCCGATCGGGGAGAGTGGGGTCACGCGCTCCCCGCCGTCGCTCGCGGCTACCTCAAGACCTTCTCGACTTACCGCTCGCGGGTCCTGGCGCGAAGCGATCTCGATGTGGTTCTTTGTATGGCCATCGGCCTGATCGGCATCGCCCTTGCCATCACCCTTTTCTTCCGCCACGGCCGGTCGGCATCCCACGACTTTCGCGAGATCATCGGGGCGCGCGTGCACGGCGGGTCCGTGACCATCCTGGCCATCGCCGTGCTTTTCCTCCCAGTGTTCCTCTGGCTCGGCCCGGTCTGGCTGGCGTTCTACTGGTTCGCGATTTTCTTCGGCTACGCCAACGCGAGCGAGCGTAGCCTCATCGTGATCACCTCGCTGGCGCTGGCGATCGCGCCTCTCGCGCTCGATCGCGTCGCGACGACGATCGCGAATGTCAACAGTCCGGTCGTCGTGGCGGCGGCGGCGAACAGCGAACAGAGCTACCAGCCCGACGCGTTGCGCAGCCTTCAGGAGCTCGCCGCCCAAGTCCCCGACGACGCCACGATCCAGCTCCTTCTCGGCAACCTTCAACTGCACGAAGGCAACGATCGCCTCGCTGGGGTCCACTACCGCCGCTCCGCTGAATTGAAGGACTCAGCCGGGGCTCACGTGAATCTCGGCAATCTGCATTTCGCGAACAACGACTTTGCCGCGGCGATCACGGAATACGAGAAGGCCCAGAAGCTCGATCCGAAGCTCGCGATCGCCTTCTACAACAACTCGGTCGCCAGCGGCGAGACCTACAAATTCGACGAGCAGGGACAGAAGCTCGATCAAGCCAAGAAAATCGACAGCGCGGCGATCGAGAGGTTGTCGCAGAGCCAGGGGCCGCTCAAAGTCGCGACGTACAACCCGCCCATTCGCGAAGCATGGCAGGTGGCCACGTCGATCTCCCGTCGCGGGACGGCGCGGAGCCTCTTCGGCAACTACGCGTTCTTCGATCCGCTCACCAGCGCATTGAACCCCATCACGATCGGCGGTCTGTTGTCTCTCGCGCTGGCCATGGTGATCTGGCTCATCTCACGCCGGAACGGCTTCGCCGGCGCCTGCATCAAGTGCGGCAGGACATTCTGCTACCGATGCAAGTCGTCGTCCGAGAGCGCCACGTATTGCACGCAGTGCATCCACATCTACCTCAAGCGCGACGGTGTGTCGCTGCAGACGAAGCGGCAGAAGCTGGACGAGGTTCACGGGTATCAGAGCGCGCTCCTGCGCCGCAACCGCATCCTGGCGACATTCATGCCGGGCTCGGCGCAGATCCTCGAAGGGAACGCCGTGGCCGGCTACCTGGCGATGCTCCTGTTCCTCTTCTTCGTATCGTTCGCGATTCTGATCGGACGCCTGGCGCCGGTGCTCGCCGACGGCCATGCCGCCAGGCTGATCGCCCGCATCGTGTCGATCGTCATCGCCGTCATCATCTGGTGCGTGTTTACTGTGCCGGTTTACCGGCGGAAAGTCGCGGTCTAGTCGCTCATGGCACTCGAAGGAACGCTGCGCGATTTCAGCCTCGCGGACATCTTCCAGCTCATCGGGCTGCAGCGGAAGACCGGCGCGCTGACGCTGCGCGGGAAGGACGACACCGTGACGGTGACTTTCCTCGACGGCAAGGTCGTCGGCGCCGACTCGCTGAACCGCAGACTCGACAACCGCCTCGGCAACGTGCTGATCCGGAACGGGACGCTCACCCAGGATCAGCTCAACCGCGCTCTCGAGATCCAGCGCGAGACTTTGCAGCGCCTCGGCTTCATCCTCATCCACTACGGCATCATCTCCGCCGAATCGCTGAAGGCCGCGATCCAGCTTCAGATCCTCCAGGTCGTCTACCGCCTGTTCCGTTGGAAGGACGGCGACTATCACTTCTCGCAGGAGACCACCATCGAGTACGACCGCGACAACGTCGTGCCGATCAGCGCGGAGTCGATCCTGATGGAAGGCGCAAGGATGATTGACGAGTGGCCGATCATCGAGAAGCGCATCCGCTCGTACGACATGCTCTTCCGCAAGAAGCTGACCGACCAGGAGATCGTGGTGGTCGGCGCGGAGGAGGCCGACGAGATCGACTTCGAGGACTCGCCGTCGTCACGCCGCAAGAAGCCGTTCGCCACCGACAGGATCCGGATCTCGCGGGAAGAGAAGCAGGTCTACGACCTCGTCGATGGCACCGAGACCGTCGCCGACATCGTGGAGTCCTCGAGGCTGTCGGAGTTCGACACGAACAAGGCCCTCTACGAGCTGCTGACCCGCGATCTCATCGAGGAGGTACGCCACGCCGCCGGGCCGCCCGGCAGCGAGGGAACGCCGCTCGACGAGATCGCCGTCGCCGAGACGCCGGTGCCGCTGCCGCTCGTGGTCGCCCTCGCCGTCGTGGCCCTGATCTCGCTCGTCACGTCGTTCAAGAATCCGCTCAACGGCTTCCGTCCGTTCGGGCGTACGACTTCCTGCGTGACCGAGATTCGGAAGGCTATCTCGATGCAGCGGATTCAACGCGTTGTCGATGCCATTGAGAAGTACAGCTTGGTGAACGCGCACCTTCCGAACCGCGTGCAGGAGCTGGCTCCGGACTACGTTGCGCCGTCGATGCTGATCGATCCATGGGGCAATGCGTACAACTACAACCACCATCGCCCGGAGGTCTTCTACGTGATCGGCTTCGCCGCCGACGGTCGTGCCGACACCGATCTCCTGCTCTCTCACGCCATCGACACAGCCCCACTCCTTGCGCCTGCCAGCACGAAGCCCGCGACGGGCGGGATACAGCTTCTGGATTGAACGAAGCGCGCGTTACACTTCTCCCACATGCGACTCAAGTTGCTCTACAACCCGGCGGCTGGCCGCGGGCGGGCGCGGAAGTATATCGGCGAAGCGGAGACCTGTCTGTTGTCGATGGGAGCGGCAGTTGATGTCGAGGCGAGCAACAGCCCGGCGCATCTGACCGCACTCGCTGCTCAGGCCTCGCGGGCCGGATACGATCGCGTCGTGGTTTGTGGCGGAGATGGGTCGCTGAATCTCGCCGTGCGCGAGCTCGATCTTCAGCAAGGGACTCTTGCACTTCTGCCGCTCGGATCGGGCGACGATTTCGCTCACGTCCTCGGGATTCCGCAGCGGCTCGACCGTGCGTGCGATCTGATCGTGAAGGGGAAGCCGCGCGAGGTGGACGTGGCCCTGGCCAACGGTATTCGCTACCTCGGCGTGGCCGGCCTCGGTTTCGACTCCGAGGTCGCCGCCTATGCCAACGAAAACGCCGGCATCCTGCGGGGATCGCACATCTACCTCTACGCCATCCTGCGCATCCTTCCGCGTTTTCTGCCGCATCGGGTGAGGCTCCGGCTGGCCGAAGGCACGCGAGAGGAGCACATCATGTTCGCGGTCGTCGGGAACTCGAGGCAATATGGCGGCGGAATTCGGATTACCCCTCGGGCGGTGATCGACGATCGCATACTCGACCTCTGCATCGTTCACCGCACGAGCCGCGCGCAGTTGCTCAAGACTCTCCCGCTGGCATACACCGGCATGCACGTCAACAGCCCGTTCGTCGAGACCGGCCGCGGAGTCGAGTTTCATTTCGAGAGCGACGCGCCGCTCGAGGTTTACGCGGACGGCGAGCGCCTGACGCGTACGCCCGTCTCGTTCACGCTCGCCGAGGAAAAGCTGCGCATCATCGCGCCATAGGGAGCGCCGGCATCAAGTCGCGGGGCCTCCTTGCCCCGCGACCCTACTCGCGCAGATGTGACCCACCGTCATCCTGACCCGCGCAGACAGCGTAGGATCTCCTTGGAAAGATCGCAATTATCGCGAGTCCCCTCCGCGGGGCGCGGGACGCCCCGCGGTTGCGGCCGGGACGGCCGCGCTCCTTTAGAATGTGCGTATGAACAAGCTCCGCACCTTCGTACTGCTCTTCGCGCTCACGATCGGCTGCAAGCCGATGGCCGAATCGCAGACCATCTCGGGTCAGCCGAGACAGGAACATGCGCAGATCCCGCCGACGGTGAGCGCGGTTCGCCGCACGCCGGTGGTGGTGGTTGCCCACGACATTCTTCCGTGCGTCGTCAACATTCAGACCGAGGCCACGATCCGGCGGCGAGAAGTCGACCCCTTCTTCGACCCGTTCAGCATCTTCGGAGGCCGCGACCGCGTGTATCAGTCGCAATCGCTGGGCTCGGGATTCGTCTGGTCCTCCGACGGGATCGTCGTCACCAACAATCACGTGGTGGAAGGTGCGTCGCGGATCACGGTCAACTTCAATGACGGTTCGCAGCTTGCCGCGAAGCTGATCGGCGTCGATCCTGACAGCGATCTGGCCGTGTTGCGCGTCGATTCCAGAAAACTGTCGGCCGCGCCGATCGGCACGTCGTCCGACCTGATGATCGGCGAGACAGTCATCGCCATCGGCAACCCGTTCGGCTTGAGCGGCTCGGTGACCACGGGCGTGGTCTCTGCTTTAGGCCGGTCCGTGCCGTCGAAGGAGGCGGGGCGGACCTTCACGGATTTCATCCAAACCGACGCTTCGATCAATCCCGGCAATTCCGGCGGGCCCCTCGTCAACATCGAAGGGCGCGTCATCGGCATCAACGTCGCGATCTACGCGCAAGCGCAGAACATCGGCTTCGCCATCCCTGTCGACCGGGCGAAGAAAGTGATTCAGGATCTGCTCCGCTACGGCGAGGTCCACAGCGCCTGGATCGGGGCGGTCACGGCGACGCTGACGCCGGAGGAGGCGAAGCGCATCGGCGCGCATGCGCAGAAGGGCGCGCTCGTGGCGCGCGTGTTCGCAGGCTCGCCTGCGCAGGCCGCGGGTCTGCGCGCCGGAGATGTGATCGTGGCCGTCAACGGCAAGGGCGTCGATTCGCGCGAAGCCTTCTCCACGCTCACGGCCACTGCATCGATCGGACAGGCCGTCGAGGTGACGTTCATGCGCGAGGGTGGCAGCTCCCGCACTTCCGTCCGTCCCGGCGAGCCGCCGGCGAACCTCGGGCTGCGGATCCTCGAAGACGTGGCCGGCCTGCGTGTCAGCGATGAGGGGAGGAACGTCGTCATCCAGAGCGTGCTCCGCGGATCTCGCAGTGAAAACATCGGCCTCGCCCCGGGCGACGTCATCGTCGGCATCAACGGCTCGGAGGTCCACTCGGTCAAGGATCTGAACAACGAGCTGAGCAAAGCCGCGGAACGCTCATCGATCGTGCTGTCAGTCGCGCGCGACCGGTACATCTACAACCTGACGTTCCCGATGGGCGTGTAAGAAACCAGAAACCAGAAACTAGAAACTAGAAACTAGAAACTAGAAACTGGAAGTAGAAAGTAGCTGCCGCCTTCTGGTTTCTGGTTTCTGGTTTCTGGTTTCTAGTTTCTGGTTTCTGGTTTCCGGCTACGGTCTTCGGCGCCGGCGCGGCTCGGGCGCGGCGGTCTCCTGCATCTGCCAGCGCATGGGGATGGCGTTGGTGACGAGGGACTCGGTGGCCTCCATCCACTTGGGAAAGAGCGCTGCCGCAAGGCTTCGATCGTGGACCGCGCGCTCGGGAATGCCGATGAGCTGCGCGAACGGCGCGGTGTCGTTGATGAAGTTGATCTTCACCTGCAGCGCGCGCGGGTAGTGAATGAACGGCGCGGTACTGGACTGCGGGACGAGGATCGACACATGGGCCGCCGTCGCGAAGGACTTCTTGTCGCCCGGGTTGACCTGCTGGAGGCGGGGAAGAAGCTCCATGCCGGGCACCTCCGTGCCGAGGGAGACAGTCACGGTCTGAGTCTCGGGATCGTAGGAGCTCTCGGGCATGATCTCGGCGATGGCGATGGCGGTCTTCCGCTCGTTCGTGATCGTGTAGCTGAGCGAGATCACCGAGTTCGCCGAGAGTTGATCGTTGTCGATCTCGACGTCGATCCGCACGCCGTTCTCCGTGGCGACCACGCGGCGGGGCTGCTTGAGATCCACCGGCTTCGACGTCGAGCAGGCAGGCAGAAACGAAGAGACAACGAGCACCGCCAGGACACCGTTCAGGCGTTTCACGACCGACTCCTCCCGTTTTCCGGACGATCGTAGCGCAAAAACGGGAGCCCGGCGTCAGCGAATCGTCACGAAAAAGCAGAAGGCAGAAAGCAGAAAGCAGAAATGGTTCTGCGCGAGAACGTCACTCTTGGCAGATGCCACTTCTGCTTTCTGCCTTCTGCTTTTCTCAGTCGATCTTCAGCACCGCCAGGAACGCTTCCTGCGGAATCTCGATCTTCCCCACGCGCTTCATCCGCTTCTTTCCTTCCTTCTGCTTCTCCAGCAGCTTGCGTTTGCGGGAGATGTCGCCGCCGTAGCACTTGGCCAGGACGTCCTTGCGCAGCGATTTGACGCTCGCGCGGGCGATGATCCTGTTTCCAATCGCGGCCTGCAGGGCCACCTCGAACATCTGCCGCGGGATGAACTCCTTCATCTTGTCCACGAGCAGCTTGCCGCGGGCATAGGCCTTGTCCTTGTGCACGATCAGGGAGAGCGCGTCGAGCGGGTCGCCGTTGACCAGGATGTCCATCTTCACCAGATCGCTGGCCCGGTAGCCGATGAACTGGTAGTCCAGCGAGGCGTATCCGCGGGAGATTGATTTCAGCTTGTCGAAGAAATCGAGGATCACCTCGTTGAGCGGCATCTCGTAGACGAGCATGACCCGGTTGGAGCTGACGTACTCGAGCTTCTTCTGCTGGCCGCGGCGATCGATAGCCAGGGCCAGGATCGGTCCGACAAACTCGTCGTTCGTCAGGATGGTGGCCTCGATGAACGGCTCCTCGATCGAGTCGATGTACGAAGGATCGGGCATCTTCTGAGGATTCTCGATCTCCACGACCTCGCCGTCGGTCCTGTTGACGCGGTAGCGGACTCCGGGCGCCGAGGTCAGCAGCTCGAGATTGAACTCTCGCTCCAGCCGCTCCTGGATGATCTCCATGTGGAGCAGACCGAGAAAGCCGCAGCGGAATCCGAACCCCAGCGCTAGAGAGCTCTCGGGCTCGAAGCTGAACGACGCGTCGTTGAGCTTGAGCTTGGCCACGGCATCGCGAAGGTTCTCGTAGTCGTCGGTGTTGATCGGGAAAATCCCGGCAAACACCATGGCCTTCACTTCCTGGAAGCCCGGCAGCGGCGCCGCGCTTCCTTTCTCCTCGGTGATCGTGTCGCCGATCTTTGCCTGGACGATGTCTTTGATGTTGCCTGAGATGAATCCGACCTCGCCGGTGCCGAGCCGGTCGACGGCCCGGGCCTTCGGCGTGAAGATTCCCATCTCCGTCACTTCATAGACCCGGTCCGTGGAGAGGAACTTGATGCGCATGCCCTTGCGGATCTCGCCGTCGACGACTCGAACCAGCATCATCACGCCGCGATAAGAGTCGTACCAGGAGTCGAAGAGCAGCGCACGCAACAGTGCGCTCGGATCGCCCTTCGGCGCGGGAATGTGGGTGATGATCTTGTCGAGGATCTCGTCGACGCCGATGCCCGACTTGGCCGAAGCGAGCACGGCATCGTGTGCGTCGAGGCCGATCACGTTCTCGATCTGCTCCCGGACGCGCTCCGGCTCGGCGGACGGAAGGTCGACTTTGTTGATTACCGGGAGAATGCTCAGATCGTTGTTGATGGCCAGGTAGCTGTTCGCCAGAGTCTGTGCCTCGACGCCCTGCGTGGCATCGACCACGAGAATCGCGCCCTCGCACGCCGCCAGGCTCCGGCTGACCTCATAGCTGAAATCGACATGGCCCGGCGTGTCGATCAGATTGAAGACATAGTCCTGCCCATCCTTGGCGCGGAAGTTCAGGGTCACGGCCCGGGCCTTGATGGTGATGCCACGCTCGCGCTCGAGATCCATGTCGTCGAGCATCTGCTCGCTCATGTCGCGCAGCTCCACCGCACCGGTCCTTTGGAGGATGCGGTCGGAGAGCGTGGTCTTCCCGTGATCGATATGGGCGATGATCGAGAAGTTGCGGATGTGCTGCGGGTCAGGCAAATTGGGTCCGTTCGTATTGAGGGTTTTCCGGGAGCGCCGAAGGAAGCACGACAAGCCGGCTTAGCGCGGCGTTGAATTAACACGAAAGCGCGGAATTGTCATCCCGCAGAGGGTGGGCGGGACGGAGGAAGCAGTGATCAGTGGTCAGTGGTCGGTGGTCGGCGCGTCATCCTGAGCGTGATTCTCCCGGCATCGATCGCTCCAATAGCCGCGGACCCTGCCTCCGCAGTCGCAGCGCCCCGAAATATCCTCTCGCCTCTCCGATCAACTTCGCCGGAATCCACCACGGATGCCGGAGCAGATAGCGAGTGGCGATGGTCTTCTGCAAACGGGTTGCCGCGTACCTCCACATCGGCCCGCGGAAGTGTTGAAGGGCGAAGTAGTAGTCCCCGATCGAATGCGCCGCCGACGATGTGCGGCGATGGTCGCCGTAGGTGCGGACGCCGCCGGATGCGATCCTCAGATGTCGAATACCGGCGCCCGGCTCGAACCAGATCGCTCCACCGGCATCGACGACGCGGCGGGCGAAATCGGTCTCGAACCGATATGCCGTGCCGATGTAGTTCTCGTCGAACCCACCAAGCGCGAGGGCCCGCTCGCGAACGACGGAGAGATTGCCGGCCATGACGTTCTCCACGCGGGTACCGGCGCTGGAGTTGAACAGGAAGTCGAGATCGGGAATCTGCCCTGGCCGAGCAGCCGGTCGCTCGAACGACACCGGCGTCTCTCCCGGCTGAAGGATCTGACCGACGACCGCCCAGATCGATGCGTCGCCATGGCGCAGAGCGTGCTGCACCACGAGGTTGCCGATCGGCTCGATGTCGTCATCGAGAAACAGCACGAGCGGTTTGCCCGCCAGCAACAGCGCAACGTTCATCGCCCTCGGAATCGAAGGCCGGTCGAGCCGCTCCCACCGAATCGTTCCTGCGGCGCTCCACGCTTCAAGACGGGCGAGGATCTGCTCCGGATGCTGCGCGGTTTGATCGACAACGAGAATCTCCCCAGGCGGATCAGGGAGCTCCAGCAGGCGGGCGATCGTCTCGACGAGAATCGGACCACGGTTGTAGCTCGGAATCGCGACCGTCACGTCCGATGCGTGCATGCGAGGGTCACCTTTGTGATCGCCACTGATGGCCGCAATCGAGACAGACGCGCTCGTTGAGCACAAGGTGAGCGATGACGATCGCCGCGATCATGATTCCAGCAACCAGACCTGCATTCAGCTTCGCCGCAAGGACAGCCAACAAGCCCGCCGCGACAAGCGCGAGATACACCCCCCAGGTCCTCCGGCCGCCGCGCCTGACGTGAGCGGAGTCGCAATTCGGGCAGGTGCGGTGGTCAGTCATGCCGCGCGCGTGCATGTCTCGGCAGTTTGCGGGATTCGATCGAGCAGGGCGATCAATTCCTCGTCGACGTCGCTGGGCTCCAGGAAGCCGGCGAGCGCGACATAATTGGTGTGGACACTCTCGATCTCGATTGCCGTGAGCATTTGACCGCCGCTGATTGTATATTCACTCATCATGGACCTCGGAATCCGCAATCGCATCGCCATGGTCGCCGCAGCCAGCCAGGGGCTCGGGCGTGCCGCCGCTGAGGCCCTGGCGCGCGAGGGGTGCCGGGTATCGATCTGCTCGCGCTCGCTGGAGTCGCTCGAAGACGCCCGGCGCGCGATCGAGGCGCGCGGCAGCGACGTGCTGGCCGTGTCGTGCGACGTGACGAAGGCGGACGATCTCCGGCGGTGGTTTGATGCGACCATCGAGCGCTTCGGGCAGGTCGACATCCTGGTGACGAACACGGGCGGGCCGCCGGCAGCGAGATTCCTCGACCTGTCAGAAGAGGATTGGCGGCAGGGCATCGACTCCACGCTGATGAATGTCGTGCGGCTCTCGGGCCTCGTCATCCCCGACATGAGGAAGCGGAAGTGGGGGCGGATCGTCCACATCACTTCGCTCGTCGCGAAGCAGCCGACGGAACTGATCACCATCTCCAGCACGCTGCGAGCCGGCATCTCGGCCCTCACGAAGACGCTCGCCGACCAAGTGGCAAGGGACGGCATCCTGGTCAACGCCATCCTGCCGGGCCACTACCTGACCGGCCGCCAGCAGCATCTCGCCGAGATCCGCGCGAAGGAGCAGGGAATCACACCGGAGCAATATCTCGAAAAAGCCGTCGAATCGATTCCGCTCGGTCGCTACGGGCGCCCGGAGGAGTTGGGCGATGCCATCGCGTTTCTCTGCAGCGAGCGCGCCAGTTTCATCACCGGCACCAGCATGCAGGTCGACGGCGGACAGATAAGGTCCACGTTTTGATATGGACTGCGGCGGCTCGCCGCGTATGGACTGCGGCGGCGAGGCCGCCGCTTTCGATGACCACTGCGCAAGTCCACAGTTTCTTGAGCGTGCCGATTTAAGCTCGCTGCGTAAGCTCACGACCGCCGCTTCGTGGCGCGGAAAGCGGCAGCCTAGCTGCCGCAGTCCATATGACGGCGGCGAGCCGCCGCAGTCCATATGGTCACCCGATGCGCGACCTGGCGGCGACGCGCCGCGGATCCTGCGCTTCGTTGCTCCGCTGCAATCCGGCGAACGCGATCATGGCGGCGTTGTCGGTGCAGTAGCGCTTTTCAGGCAGGCGAACGATGAGGCCGCGCTGCCTGCCCCATGCCGCCATGCGGTCGCGCAACACGCCGTTGGCGGCAACGCCGCCTGCGATCACGACCTCGGCCGGCATCGGCTCGCGCTCGCGCAAGAGGCGCGACCAAATCGTCTCCAGCCGGTCGAACAGTTGCTCGAACAGAGCGTCCTGGAATGTCGCGCAGAAGACTGCGAGGTTGCCGGCGCCGGAAGCGTCTGCCTGCGCGTGGATGCCGTGTGTGCGCGCCAGCCGGATCGCTCCGGCCTTGATGCCGGAATACGAGAAATCGACCGAGTCGTCCTTGAACTGCGGAACCGGGAAGGGGAAGCGGCCTCGATCGGCCGTGCCGGCTCGGGCGTGCTTCTCGATTTGTGGACCGCCCGGGTAAGGTAGCCCGATGAACTTCGCCACTTTGTCGAACGTCTCGCCGATGGCGTCGTCGCGAGTACGGTTGAGCATTGTCACGGCCGGCGCCTTGCCGTCTTCGCCGCGCCGGATGTCGTAGATCGACGAGTGGCCGCCGGAGATGACGAGGCTGAGGAATCGCGCCGGAAGTGGACTCGCCGGCCCCTCGGTTTGCAGGTACGGGGAGAAGATGTGGCCTTCGAGATGGTTCACCGAGATCAGCGGAATACCGAGGCCGTAGGCCAGGCCCTGGGCTCCCGCCACGCCGACCATAAGAGCACCGATCAAACCGGGGCCGGAGGTGACGGCGACTGCGTCGACGCCGTTCCAGTTCGTGGCGCTATCGTCGAGAGCGCGCCGAATCAGCGGGAAGAGATGTTGCAGATGCTCGCGCGAGGCGATCTCGGGAACGACGCCGCCGAAGGGCTGATGGCGGTCGATCTGCGAGGCGATCAGGTTGACGAGGACCGAGCCATCGCGCTCGAGCAGCGCGACCGAAGTTTCGTCGCAAGAGGTTTCGATGCCGAGGATCATGAGAAGCAAGTGTTCGAACTGAAGGAAGCTCACGCGAAGACGCGAAGGCGCGAAACGACCTCAGTTTGACATAATGCGCAACCCGATCATGAAAGAAGAGCTTGCCAAACGCTACGACCCCAACGATTTCGAGAAACGCATCTACGACTTCTGGCTGTCGCGCGGCGATTTCACGCCGGACCCGGAGTCGAAAGAGCCGAGCTACTCCATCGTCATACCGCCACCGAACGTCACCGGGCGGCTGCACATCGGCCACGCCCTGGTCAACACGCTGATCGACATCATCATCCGCTGGAAACGGATGAGCGGATTCAACACGCTTTGGGTTCCCGGCACCGATCACGCCGGCATCGCCACGCAGATGGTCGTCGAGCGCGAGCTGGCAAAGGAAGGAATCTCGCGCCTCGAGCTCGGCCGCGAGAAGTTCGTCGCGAAGGTGTGGGAGTGGAAGGAGTCGCACGGCGATCAGATCCAGGAGCAGCTCCAGCGCCTCGGCGCGTCCGCAGATTGGACCCGCTCCCGCTTCACACTCGACGAAGGCCTCTCGCGCGCCGTCCGGCACGTGTTCGTCCGCCTCTACCACGACGGCCTCATCTACCGCGATCTGGCTCTGGTCAACTGGTGCCCGCAGTGTCTCACCGCGATCTCCGACATCGAGGTCGAGTACCGCGAGCGCAACGGCAAGCTCTGGTCGATCGACTACCCGGTGGCCGGTTCCGACAGGATCCTCACCGTGGCCACGACCCGTCCGGAGACGATGCTCGGCGACACTGCGCTCGCGGTTCATCCCGATGACGAGCGCTACAAGGACCTCATCGGACGAGAGGCGATCCTGCCGATCGCGAACCGCCGCATCCCGATCATCGCCGACCCCATTCTCGTCGATCCCGAGTTCGGCACGGGCGTGGTCAAGGTGACGCCGGCGCACGACAAGAGCGACTACGAGGCCGGCCTTCGCAATCACCTTCCGCAGCTTCAGGTGATCGGCGAGGACGGCCGGATGACCGCCGCGGCAGGCGCGGACTTCGTCGGGCTCGATCGCCGCGAGGCCCGCAAGAGCGTGCTGGCGAAGCTCGAGGAGGCACGACTTCTGCGCGCCACAAAGGAGTACGTCAACTCCGTCGGCGTGCACGGCAAGTGCGACACCGACATCGAACCGATGATCTCCCGGCAGTGGTTCGTGAAGATCGAGCCGCTGGCGAAGCCGGCCATCGAGGCCGTGCGCAATGGCACGATCGAGATCATCCCCGATAGCTGGGAGTCGACGTATTTCAACTGGATGGAGAACATCCACGACTGGACGATCTCCCGCCAGCTCTGGTGGGGACATCGCATCCCGGCGTACTACTGCGCGAACGAGCACGTGATCGTCAGCGAGAGCGATCCCGCGAGCTGCCCCGAGTGCGGCTCGGCTGAGATCCGCCGGGAGACCGACGTGCTCGATACCTGGTTCTCGTCGGCGCTCTGGCCGTTCTCGACCATGGGATGGCCGGACGACACGCCCGACCTTCGCACGTTCTATCCAACCAGCGTGCTCGTCACCGGCTTTGACATCCTCTTCTTCTGGGTGGCGCGCATGATCATGATGGGCCTCCGCTTCACCGGCCGGGCGCCATTCAAGCATGTGTTCCTGCACGGACTGGTGCGCGACGAGCTCGGGCAGAAGATGTCGAAGACGAAGGGAAACGTCATCGATCCGCTCGACGTCATCGACGAGTTCGGCGCCGACGCTGTTCGCTTCACGCTGGCCGTCGTCTCCTACGGCCGCGATATCCCGCTGGCCAAGAGCCGCATGCAGGGCTACTCGGCGTTCGCGAACAAGATCTGGAACGCCTCGCGCTTCGCGCTCATGCACGTCGACACGGAGCTCGCGGATGCCAAGCCGATCGACTACAAGGAGCTGAGGACGGTCGAGCGCTGGATACTCTCCCGCCTCAACGACGCGACGCGAAGCGTGAACAAGGCTCTTGCCGCCTATCGCTTCGACGAGGCCGCGAACACGCTCTACCAGTTTTTCTGGCACGAGCTCTGCGACTGGTATGTGGAGATGGTCAAGCCGGTGCTCCTCGGCAAGCATGGCGACGAGGCGGAGGCGAACAAGGTCCGTCGCGTGCTGCTCGAGATGCTCGACCGGTCGCTCCGCCTCCTTCATCCGTTCATGCCGTTCATTACCGAGGAGATCTGGCAGAAGCTCGGCGCGGGCGGCGGAGCAGTCATCCATGCCAAGTATCCGGTGGCCGACGATTCGATGGACGACGCCGATGCCGAGCGGATGATCGCAGCGACGCAGGCGATGATCACCGCGATCCGGAACGCTCGTGCCGAGCGCGGTTTCACGCCGAAGGAGCGTTTCAAGCTCTACATCAAGACGGCCTCCGATCCCGAGGCCGCGTTCTTCGCCGAGCATACGTACCTGCTCGCCGATCTCGCCAGACTCGACGCCGTGATCGTCAACGCCACTGCTCCGGCCGACGCACCGCATGACGTCGTCGCGGGCTACGAGATCGCCATCGAGCTTCCGGCGAAGGTGGTGACGAAGGAGCAGATCGAGCGCACGCAGCGCGAGATCGAGAAGAGCCGCAAGGAGCTCGACGGCCTGGAGGCGAAGCTCGGAAACGAGCAGTTCGTCCGTAACGCGCCCGCATCCGTGGTCGAGCAGGCGCGGGCGCGGGTCGCGGAGTTGAGGGCGAGGATCGAGAAGCTGGGACAGCAGTGATCAGCGGTTAGTGGTGATCAGTAGGTGGTGGGCACGGCAGACGCCCTAGACGACGTTTCTCCGCGATAATCGACGTATCAAGCGGTAGAATTCGTCTATGGCAGGAGCATCTCTAGACCAATTGCTCGAGCTCACCACCGATGAGCGACTCGATATCGTCCAAGCGATTTGGGACAGCTTGGCACAAAACCCGGAAGCCGTACCGATCACTCAGGCACAACGCGACGAGCTTGACCGAAGGCTGAAAGCCTACGAACAGGACGGCGATGCCGGAGAGAGTTGGGAATCGGTGAAGCGCTCGTTGCGAGACGAATGACTCGCGATCTGTTCATCCGTCGCGAATTTGAGTCGTTTCCTTCAAGAATCCCAGCTCTTGCCGCGCCTCGTGTACGATTTGCGCGGATGATCTCGATCGACACGCGGCGGATCGTGGCCGGACTGAAGACCATCGAGTCGATCGCCGTCATCTCGCGCGTCTCCTCCACCAACCTCATCGCACGGCGCGTCGTCAGCGAATGCATCGACAACGATTTGCCCCTTCCGTCTGCGATCATCATTGCCGGCGAGCAATTCGCGGGACGTGGGCGGAACGGCCGCCACTGGTCCTCGCCTGCCGGAAAGGGGATCTACGCGACGACGTTACTGTCGAGACCGGCGGCGGAGCTGGCCATGCTGCCGCTGGAGATCGCGAATATCGTCGCCGGATACCTGCGTGAGGTATTCGCAATCGAAGCCGGGATCAAATGGCCGAACGACATTCTCGCCGGCGGCCGGAAGATCGCCGGCATCCTGATCGAAGCCCGCGTTCAGGACGACCGGGCCTTTCTACTCGCCGGCACCGGCGTGAACGTCGAGCCGGTGAAGAACGAGTCGCACGCAAACGCCGTCGCCATCAGTGAGGCCGCCCCGCGCAACTTCACCGGCATCGCCGACGCCACCGTGGCCTTCATCGAATACGTCGACGAGCGCCTCAGGCGCCAGTTCGACCCGGATCGCGTTCTGACCGAGTGGCGACGCCTCACCGTCCACCGCTCCGGCGACCGCATCACCTGCGCCATTGGCGACCGGACGGTCTTCGGCACGTGGGGAGGCATCGACGATCACGGTCGCGCGCTGATCAGACAAGGCGAGGAAACGGCGGCAATCTCGGCGGGCGATCTGATCATGACGTAGGTGTCGGCCTTCCGTCATCCTGAGGCGGCGGCACCCCGGAGGAGTAGAGCGCGCCGAAGGATCTCCTTGCGCCAACGGCGTTCCTGCCGAGGAGATCCTTCGCCGTCTACGCGGCTCAGGATGACGCATGACGTGACGCTCCGTGTCACGGAATCAGCAGCACCTTTCCCGTCGTCTTCCGCGCCTCCAGCAGTTGATGTGCCTCGCCCGCCCTTTGCAGAGGAAACTCGCCGCCGATCCGGATCTTGAGCGCGCCGCTGCGAATCCATCCGAGGACTTCGCCGGCGCGCCAGAGCAACTCGTCGCGCGTGGTCGAGTAATGAGCGAGGCTCGGTCGCGTGAGAAACACACCGTTCTTCGCGAGTCTCGAGGGATCAACGGGCGCCACGGTGCCGCTCGATTGTCCGAACAGCGCCAGCGTTCCGCGCAAGCCGACGCAATTGAGGCTCTTGTCGAATGTCGTCTTGCCGACGGAGTCGTACACGACGTTCACGCCCTTGCCGCCGGTGAGCCGCAGCACCTCGGCCTCGAAGTCGCTGGTCGTGTAGAGGATCACCACGTCGGCTCCCGCCTTCCGCGCGATCGCCGCTTTCTCCTCGGTCGAGACCGTTGCAAACACCTTTGCTCCCCGCTTCTTCGCGATTTGCACGAGAAGCCCTCCCGCTCCACCGGCAGCGGCGTGCACCAGCGCGCTGTCTCCTTCTTTCAAGGCGTAGGTACTGACGGCGAGGTAGTGCGCCGTCATGCCCTGCAGCATCGCCGCGGCGGCCGTCCGCGTGTCGACACCGTCCGGAATCGGCACCAGCTTCCACGCCGGAGCGACGGCGTAGTCCGCGTACGCGCCAGGGACCATCGCATAGGCCACGCGATCTCCAACGCGCAGATTCTCCACGCCCGCGCCGACTTTCTCTACGGTTCCCGCGGCCTCCAAACCTGGCGTAAACGGCGTCGCGAGCTTGTACAAACCGGTGCGGTGGTAGACGTCGATGAAATTGAGCCCGATGGCCTCGATCTTCACCAGCGCCTCTCCTGCTGCCGGTTCCGGCGTCGGGATGTCGACGTATTCGAGAACCTCGGGACCGCCGGTAGCTGAAACGCGAATGGCTCGCATGGCTTTGTACCTCCGGGCGGGGATTTTATTCTGAGTTGAAACCTCGGGTTTGTCAGTGGTCAGTTAGTGGTCAGTGGTCAGTGGTTAGTGGTCAGGGCGACCGAGTACTATGCCGATCGCTGTGCCGCAGGCGCGATCACGCGGTTGCGGCCTTCGCGCTTGGCCTGGTACAGGCGCTCGTCGGCGCGGCCGATGAGCTCCTGCGGCGCGGCGCCGTCTTCCGGAAAGACCGCGACGCCGATGCTCACCGTGACGCCGCGGCCGCCGGCGGGAGGCTGGAGTGCTTCGACGTTTGCGCGGATTCGCTCGGCCATGGCAACGAGCCCAGCGAGATCGATCTGCGGCGCGATGACCACGAACTCCTCGCCGCCGTAACGCGCCGGAAAATCGACCGCGCGCAGAGTGTCGCTGATCGCTCGTGAGACGCGCTGCAAGGCCTCGTTCCCCGCGGGATGTCCGAGCTCATCGTTGTAGGCCTTGAACTTGTCGAGATCGAGGACCAGAACGCCGAATCGCTCGGGATAGCGGCCTGCGCGCTCGATCTCTTCATCGAGGCGCTCGCGGAACGCGCGGAAATTCGGCAGCCCGGTCAGCTCGTCCGTGCGGGCGTGCGCCGCCAGGGCGGCATGCGACGCTGTGAGTGCGTCGGCCATGTGGTTGAACGCCTCGGCGAGCCGGGCGATCTCGCGATCGCCCGCAACCGGCGCCCGCGCGCCGAGATCGCCCGCCGCGATGCGGCCGGACGCTGCCGAGAGGTCCTCGAGCGGCCGCACCACTCGGGCGACGGTGAGGCGGACGACGGCGAAGCTGCAGATCGCGACGATCCAGGCGATCGACAGACCACTCCACATCATCGAGCGCGTGTCGCGCTCCAGCTCGGGCAACTGCCGGGCGATGGCTTGCTTCCGCGAATCGATGACTTCCTGCGCCGCCCGGTTCACGTCGGAGGAGATCTGAGCCATTTCGGCGAGCGATTGGCCGCGCGCCGCGGGAGATGCCGCGGGCCAATCGACAACGGCATCGGTGACACTCGCTCCGAACGCCTTCACCTTCGCTCGCAGGATCCCGAGCGGAAGCGTGTCGAGGGCATCGTTCTGCAGGAGCTGCGAAACCGCGCGGTAGCGCTCCACAGCACGCGGCGGAATCGCGCCGCTCGCGGCCTCCGACTCGAACCGCGATCGGAATGCGTTCTGCGCGCGAATCAGCTCCTCGAGCGACGCGATGGCCCGAGCCTCGACGCCAATCAGATGGCTCCACCGTTCCTGCGATGCTTTGGCCTGCCAACTCAACCCGAACGTGATGGCGAAGAGGGCGAGCGCGAACACCCAAGTCAACAGGATCACGCGCGACCGAAGCCGCATCCGGCGATCGACTCGGTCGTATTGCCGGGTCATGACGCGCTCGCACCCGGCGGCTTCAGGTGGGTACGCAAGTTGCCGATCGCGAGATCACGAGGCACGAAGAAAGAATAGCAGGAGGACTTGCAAACGCAGGCGCTGCCGATCCAGTCTTCCCTCACGACGGAGCGGAGTCGGTCCACTTGCGAATCGATTCGAGGAGGTAGTCGTTGCCCATAAACGACACGATGTCGCCGACGCGGCGGCCGATGAGTGCCTTCGCGACATCCGACTGGAGTGAATAGATTCCGCGCTCGGGCGCGGATTCCCATGGGCCAAGGATGGTGATCTCGCGGCGAATGTCGCCGTTCGAGACTCCGACCTTCGTGCCCACTCGGACGGCCGTGATGTCGATCGCGGCCGGGTCGAGGACGCGAACCCGCGAGATCTCGCTCGAGAGCTCGCCGACGCGCGCGGACAGATATTCGGCGCGCTGGCGGGCGGCCTTGTACTCGAAGTTCTCGCGAAGGTCGCCCATCTCGCGCGCCGCCTGGATGGCTCTCGAGTTCTCGGGAATCTCGACGCGCTTGAGATGATCGAGCTCGGCGCGCTTCTTCTCCAGCATCTCCGCCGTCGCGTACACAGGCTCGGATTGCGGCTCGCGAAGCGCCGGATATTTCATGATCAGCGCGTTCCGCAGATTCTCGCGGCGGTATTCCTCCAGGCTGCCGTAGCGCTCGAGCGAATCGAACAGCTTTCGGGCCTGCTCCTCGTTGTCTTCGGCCATGACGATCCGGGAAGCCAGACCACCCGTGTCGAAGATGTCTTTGAGTCGGGGGCGAACCGCGGCGAACTCATCCGATCCGATGGCGTCGAGAACCTGGAAAAGCAGCGCATACGTGGCCTTGTCGCCGAGCGAGTCGTCGTCGGCCACTCGCTTGACGTGCCACTGGAAGGCGCGCGGATGGCGGCGCGGATATCGCAGCGTCTCGTCCACGAGCCGGTCGCGCATCTCGGTCTCGCCTGCATTCTCGAGCGTTGAGATAATCAGCGAGAGAATGCGTGGCTCGTCGTCGAGGAAGAAGACCTCGCCGAAGACCTTCGTCCAATCGGGGTGGCTCGCGCGAACGCTGCCGAGGGCGCGCTCGCGAAGAGGCTTGTCGCCGATGGCCGCAACAGTGCGCGATGCCATCGGTCCTCCGAGGAGCGACGCTGGATCGATGCTCGTCCCACGATCGCCGGGCATCGCTTCGAGCACGGCCAGAATCTGCCAGGCCATCGCTTGATCGCTTCTGGCCAGTTTGGTGGCCTGAACCTGGAGCACCGAGGCGAAGTGGTCTCCGAGCTCCTTGCTGCGGCTGCTGTGCTTGCGGGCGAGATCGAGCTTGGACTTGACGTCGGCTGCGTCGAAGTCGCGGCGGATGGTTTTCTCCGCATCATCCGCCGAGGCGTTCCAGGAGTACGTGGCCTTGGCGCCGGTGCCGCTGACGACGATCTGCGGGTTCTTGCGCGCCGAGGTCCACCAGCCGCTCCACTTGTCCTCCGGCACGATCCCTATCATGGCGTCGCGAGCCTCCGGCATGGTCATGGGACGGCCGAAGCTCTGCAGGAGGCGGGCGAATGTATCGGCCGGCTTGGCCTTGGCCTCGGCTCTGAGGCGGTCGGGAGCTGTGAACTTCTCGTGCAGCAGATGGCTGGGCGGAACCGGCGTCAGGAACTTTGCCGCGGCGCCGAGCGGCACGGAGACGCGCTTCTCTTTCTCGAAATCGAGCCGGCAAATGCCGAGCTCAGGGTTCAACTCGGTGACGATCCCCGCTCCGCGGCCGGCCATGAAGTAGGTCGCGCCTTCATCGTACTGGAGCCACGCCTCGATCTTCTCCGCGCGCTCGACGGGATTGCTGGCCGGATCGCTGAAGCCGGCAAAGTCGAACACACGCTTGAAGTTCTTTCGATCGGAAAACGCCCCTTTGAGCGCCTGCTCGATCGGGCCGCGGAAGTTCGCGGGATGCTTCGACATCCTGCCGAGCTCTTTCAGCACTTGCAGGCGCTGTGGCCAGAGCTTCCGCTCGAGCAGCGAGTCGGAGAGGAGGCCGATCAACGTGTCGGATTGGGTTCGCTGCTCTGCTTTCCGAAGTTGCTTCGCCACGCGGAGGAATGCCTCGGTATTTGAGGCGTCGGATTCGAGCTCGGACATCCAGAGCGATTCGACGTCGTCAAATTTCTTTTGCTCGATCAGAGCATTCGCATCTTCCGCAAACCCCAAAGCGATTCCCCCCGCAAGGTGTGACATTGCCGAGCGCAGTTGCCGGGCGGGCGCCCGGCGCGCGCGGGCGCAGATTGTAACCTTCGGCAGAGGAAAAAGCGCGGGCCGGCGGATATTCCTTGACGGAGGCGCCGGAATACGCCCCGCCATGACCACGTTCCCGCCGCGGACCCATCACCGGACAATCGACAGATCGAGGAGAATCATGGCCGAGAACAAGGCTCACGAGCTATTGCGGAAGCATAACGTCACCGTTGAGGACATCAAGGAAGGGCGCACGACCATGCACCACCTGCGCCGTATGGTCCACGCGGACGAGCTTCCGTTCGACGTGTTCAGGGCGCTCGTGAAGATGCGCAGGTAGGGCAGCGAGCTGTGAAAGCAGTGAGCAGTTGTCAGTTGTCGGGAAAAGCAGTGAGCAGTTGTCAGTTGGTCGGTGGTCAGCAAGGCTGGCGCTCGCGGTCGCTGCAACGACTCACCGCTCTCCAACCCGAAGACAAAGGCTGATCGCCGCTCTTCTGACAACTGACCACTGCTTCTCCTGACCACTGACCACTGACAACAGATCACTGCTTCAGCCACTCCAGAATCTTCTCGTGCACGCCGCCGAAGGCACCCGAGGACATGATCAGCACCACGTCGCCTTCCTTCGCCTCGGAGGCCACATGTGCGGCAAGCGCATCGAAATCGTCGATCTGTTCCGCGGGGATTCCATCGGCAACGAGGCGGCGGATGATGGTCTCCACCGACATCATCTTGTCGATGCCGTAGCGGGTCTCGTAGCGGCCGCGGTGGAAGACCGGCCCGATCACCAGGCGATCGGCCGCGTGGAATGCATCGACATACGCGGGCTCGAACTCCTTGCGCGCCGAGGAGATCGAGCGCGGCTCGAACAGCGCCCAGATTCGCTGACCCGGATAGCGCTTTCGCGCGCCGTCGAGCGTCGTGGCGATCGCTGTCGGGTGGTGCGCGAAGTCGTCGATCACCGTGACTCCTCGCTCCACGCCGCGTACTTCCATCCTCCGCTTGATCCCTCGGAACGATTCCAGCCCGCGCTGGATCTCCTCGGCTGAGAGTCCCGCGTCGTGCGCGACCGCGATACAGGCCAGAGCATTGAGCACGTTGTGCTGCCCAGACAGCGTGGTCGTGAAGCGAAACCACTCGCGCCCTTCCCGCTGCGCTGTAAACGCCGCACCGCTGGGAACGAGGTCGATTCCGCCGGCGGACCAGTCGTTCGTCCGCGCCATCCCGAATGTGAGCCAGCGCGCTCTGGCGTCGCTGCGAAGGCTCAGTACCCGCGCATCGTCGCCGTTCGCAACGATCAAGTCGCCCGGCGCGACCCGCTGCACGGCCAGCCGAAACGCGTCGACGATCGCGTCGAGGCTGGGGAAAATGTCGGCGTGATCGAACTCGATGTTGTTGACGATCAGCGAGCTGGCACGGTAGTGCAGAAACTTCGGTCCCTTGTCGAAGAATGCGGTGTTGTACTCGTCTCCCTCGATGACAAAGTCCGGACCTGTGCCGAGCTTGAAGTTCTGGTCGAAGTTGAGCGGGATACCGCCGACCACCATGCTCGGATCGCGTCCCGCCGCCTCCAGAATCCAGGCCATGAGCGACGTGGTCGTCGTCTTTCCGTGCGTGCCGGTTACGACGATGGAACGCTTACCCTTGATGAAAAGGCCATAAATCGCCTCCGGCATCGATGTGTACGGCAGGTCCATCTCCAAGGTAGCAGCCGCCTCGGCGTTCGTGGACGCCGCCGCGTTCCCAATCACCACCAGGCCGGGCTGTGACCTCTCCAGGTGCTCTTTCGTATATCCTTCCAGCACGGGGATCCCGAGTCGTTCCAGGTATGTCGACATCGGGGGATAGACATGCTCGTCGGAGCCCGACACCCGGTAGCCGCGTTGCTGTAGCATGCCGGCCAGCGAAGCCATCGCCGTCCCGCAGATCCCGATCAGATGGACACGCTCGACGGGGCTAGGTTCTTTGACGTGAGGCATTCGTTTCCTCGTTTCGGAGAGACCTGGCGGCGGCCGGCCCGAAGGGAATGGCCCGGCCGGACCGCTCTGTTCGGAAGGGCGATCCTAAACCCAAGGTTGTTCAACACAGGAGGATTTTCAGTATGTCGTCGAAGCGCATTCTCGTGGTCACGCTTGCCTTCCTGGTTTCGTTGACCGCCTCGCTGACCATGGGCGCGGACGCGCCGAAGGCCGGCGCCAAGGCGAAGAAGAACGATACCGAAGGATCGAGCAAGGCAGTAGCGGGCGACTCCAAGTCCGAGGAGAAAGCCCCCCGTCTCACCATCGTCGAACCGGTCAAGGACTACGGCACGGTGCCGAAGGGCGACAAGCTCGACTGGTCGTTCGAGATCAGGAACACCGGCACGGCCGACCTGCAGGTCATAGCGGCCAAGCCCGGCTGCGGCTGCACGGTCGCTGATTTCGACAAGCTCATCAAGCCCGGAGGGACCGGCAAGGTCACCGCGCACGTCGATACGACGAACTTCGCGGGCCCGATCTCGAAGGGCATCACTCTCGAGACGAACGATCCGTCGACTCCGACCTCGCAGCTCACCATCCATGCCATCGTGAAGCCGTTTGTGGAGGCCTACCCGGCAGGGTTCGTCCGCTACAACCTGCTGCAGGGCGACGCCGAAACGCAGAGCGTCACGCTCTACTCCGAGGAAGACGATCCGTTCGAGATCGTGAAAGTCGAGTCACCTGACGCCTGGACCAAGGTCGCGTATCACAAGATCGACAAACCGGAGGATCTCGCCAAGGAAGTCGGGAAGCCGGGTCAGAATCAATACAGGCTCGACATCACCGTCGGCGGACCTGACGTCAAGCTCGGCCCAATCGCGGATCGCATCCACATCGTCACCAACTCCA
>DASQGS010000182.1:0-3668 GCA_035632455.1 Thermoanaerobaculia bacterium
CCAGCGGCGGCAGCGCCGGGCCACGGTCCAGAGGCGCAGCGAGGCTCTCTGCGAGGATCGACGCAATTTCGCTCGCCGGCAGTCCGGGTGCCGCGAGCTGGCGTGCCGCGAGTGCGACCCCGACCGCTGCTTCGAGCCCAGGCGCTGCCGAGGCGATCGGTTCCGCACCGCCGAGGACTTCGGCGAAGGCGCGAAGAATGCCGCGGTTGCGGGCACAGCCTCCGCCGAGCACCAGCGGGCGCTCGGCATCGCGTCCCTTGAGGAGAGTGGCGAGCGCGTTGCGGCAGATCGCCAGGCAGAGGCCGTACGCGATGTCCGCCACCGGCGTCGCTTTCTGCTGAAGGTGGATCATGTCGGACTTCGCAAAGACAGAGCAGCGGCCAGCGATCGTGGCGCCGCTCGCTGCCGCTTCGGCGAGCGCGGAGAGCTCTTCGACGTCGAGCTCGAGCCGCCGCGCCTGTTGCTCCAGAAACGAGCCCGTGCCCGCGGCGCAGGCTTCGTTCGTGGCGAAATCGCGGACCTCGCCGGCGCTGCAGTCGATGAATTTCGACGTGTGTCCGCCGATCTCGATGATGCTGCGCACGCCGGGGTGCAGCGCCTCGACACCTTTGGCGATCGCTACGATGCCATTGAGCGTGAGCACTCGCTCGGGCAGATGCTCGATGCCGACGACCCCGGCGTGGAAACGCTCTTCCGGATCGCCAGCGCTGACGCCGCAGAGGAAGTCCTCGAGCGCTGCGCTGTCATCGGCGGTCCTCCGCCGGTACAGAGTGGCCTCGATGCGTCCCTGTTCGTCGAGCAGGACGGCCTTGGTGGCAACGGAACCGGAGTCGAAGCCGATCGATCGCATGGTGGGCGCGTCTGCATTTGAAGGTAGGTCACGCGTGAGCGCATGGGGGGTGGCGCGATCACCGGATGGAGCGGCTGGTCTCACACCGGCTTCGCAACGCCGTTGCATCAGGTGTTGCGCTCGAGGTCTTCGACGTCGGCGAGATCGCGCAATCGTCCCACGGCACGCTTGTTCGCGATGAGTTGCTCGCGACCGAGTACCGGGATGCTGCGCCCTTCCACGTTGGCCTGCACACGAGCGCGCCAGGCGTCATCGAAGTCGACGCCCGTGATGGAGGTCAGCAGATCGATTCGATTCGGTGCTCGTCCGATCTGAAAGACCACTCCGGGAGTGTAGAGGTCATGCAGCTGAAGCTCGTCAAGAGGCGCGCCGAACAAAAGCAATGCCTGCCACACACGAGCGGCGTTCTCGGGAGTGGACCGAATCCACAGGTCAAGATCGCCGGTGGCGCGTGGTCGCCCGTGGACCGCTAGGGCATGAGCCCCGACGACCAGAAACTCAGCGCCGGCCGCGAATAACGCGTCCAACATCTCGAGATAGTCGCGGTTCACTGGCTCTCCCGGTGCGAAATGCCCAGGCAGTCCTGGTGAGCGTCTCGACCAGACGCAGTCGGTCGCCCGCGGACAGATCGCGATAGTCGCTCTCCTCCGAATCGGCGCGATCGAGAGTCGTTCGGCGGATGCTCTTCGCCGTCTTCATCGTCAAAGTATATCGGCGCAGGAGATCGCACGCGGATCCGTGACTCGCCGCCATGCGTGCTGTGCGTCATGACCGCAGGCGCAGCAAGGCGACGGGGTGGTGACGGAGAGCACGGATGGGCGGAGGCGCGAAGGGAGTCAATAGAGTGCTGAGTGCCGAGTGGCAACCTGCTCGACTCAGTACTCAGCACTCACTACTCAGCACTTCAAAGGAGCATCCCATGGCCGATTCTCACGACGACAAGATCGAACGACGCGACATCCTGAAGATCGGCGCGGCTGCGACAGTCGGCCTTCTGGCGCGTGATGTCGGCGCGGCGATCCCGCCGTCGCTGCCGAACAACCCGGTGACCTCGAAAGCGATGCCGACGCGCAACCTCGGGCGCACCGGATATCGTGTCGGCATCTTCTCGCTCGGCGGCCAGGCGGCGATCGAGCAACCCGACAACGAGGCCGTGGCCGTTCCGATCATCGACCGGGCCCTCGACCTCGGCGTCAACTACATCGACACTTCGGCGCGATACGGCGGAGAGGCGCGATGGAGCGAGCGCTACGTCGGCCAGGTCATGAAGCGTCGCCGGCGCGAGGCCTTCCTGGCCAGCAAGACGCACGACCGCACGCGCGACGGCTCGCTGCGGCTCCTAGAAAAATCGCTGCAGCTCCTCAACACCGACCACCTCGACCTCTGGCAGCTGCACGCGGTCTCGACGAAGGACGACATCGACCGGATCTTCGCTCCTGGTGGTGCCATCGAGGCGCTGACGAAGGCTCGGGAGGAGAAGATCGTCCGCTTTGTCGGCATCACCGGCCACGCCGATCCCGACGTGCTGCTCGAGGGGATTCGCCGATTCCCGTTCGACACGATTCTCATGGCCGTCAACGCCGCCGATCCGCACCACATGAGCTTCAGCGCCGAGCTGCTGCCGGCCGCGGTCGAGAAGGAAATGGGCATCATCGGCATGAAGATCCCGGCCCGCGGCCGCATCCTGTCGACCTGGACTCCGCCGCCGCTGGAGAAGCAGCCGGCGAGGTACGCCACGAACCGCTCCGGCACGCTGACCATGGCGGAGGCGATGCGGTACGTGCTCTCGCACCCGGTCTCGACGGTCATCGTCGGCGTCGACACCGTCGCGCAGCTCGAACAGAACGTGGAGATCGCTCGCACGTTCACGCCGCTGTCGGCCTCGCAGATGGCGGCGTTGAGTGCGAAGGCCGAGCCGGTGAAGAAGCAGTCGCTGTTCTTCCGCCCCTGGCCGTCGTGATTGCCTGCCGGTCGGCACGCGTGTTTTTAACCACAGAGAACACAGAGAGCACAGAGACATTGGCGCGACGAAGTCTCCGTGCTCTCCGTGTTCTCTGTGTTGAAAACACACAAGCCATTCGCTCGTAGCGAGCGAATCCGCAATCATCCGTGTTCATCGGCACAGCCTCGCAGTCGCGAGGCCGTGATCATCGGTCCCGATGTTCTTCCTGCTTGCCCTCGCCATCTGGACGGTCATGCACGTCTACGTGCTCTGGCGCGTGCGCAGCGTGCCGTTCGTCCGGCGGCTTCTGCCGCGATGGATGATGATCGCAGCGGGCGTTCTCCTGGCGTCGAGCTACATCGCGGCGCGGCTTCTGGAGGCGATCGGGATGCCCAGGATCGGCACCGCGCTCGAGTGGATCGGCGCGGAGTGGATGGGCGCGCTCGTCATCGCGTTAGGCTGCTTCTTCGTCGCCGACATCGTGACCGGGTTCGGCTTCGTCCTGCGCTCGCGCACCGAGGCGTTCAGGACGATAGCGCTGGTCGCGTCGGTACTCCTCACGATCGCCGCGGTCCTCAACGCGCTCCGTCCGCCAGTGGTTCGCAACCATGAGGTCCGCATCGCGAATCTGCCGGCCGATCGCGACGGAGCCGTCGTCGCCGTCATCTCCGACCTTCACCTCGGCACGCTCACGACGGACCGCTGGCTGGCCGCCCGCATCGACCAGGTCGAGGCACTTCATCCCGATCTCGTCCTGATCGCCGGCGACCTCGTCGAAGGGGATGGGCCGCCCGAGAGTGAGATGCCGCAACTGTTGACGCGACTGCGCGCGCCGCTCGGCGTCTGGGCCGTTCCGGGCAATCACGAGCGGCACCA
>DASQGS010000183.1:0-2876 GCA_035632455.1 Thermoanaerobaculia bacterium
GGGAAAGGTTGTACCGAGCAGTCGTCGTCGTTGCCGTCGTCGCCGGGTTCTGACTTTGACTCTGACGTCGATGACCGAGCGAACCCGCAACGCTGTTTTTCAGGAAGTCAAAATCAAAAGCCGGCGACGGCGACGGCGACGGCAACGACCGCTCGGTACAACCTTCCCCAAGCCCGCGGGAGTTAGAATGTGGCCTCTCAATAGAAAGGGGACAAGTATGCGTCGACTGGTTACCGGTCTGGTTGTATTCCTGCTCGCTTTCACTCTGCTCGGTGCCCCTGGAAGATCTGCGTTCTCCGGCACGTACACCGTGAACGGCACGAGCGCCGCTGGCGCCGCGTATCAGGGAGTCCTCACCATCGCTCCTCGCGGCGAGATCTACGACGTCCACTGGGCGATCGGGAACGTTCAGTATGTCGGCGTCGGTGTCGTGATCAATGAGACGCTGGCGGTGACGTACTCCGGAGCCACCGATCGATCCTGGTCCGGCGTCATCGCCTACCGCCAGCGCGGCGACGGGTCGCTCGAGGGCCGAACGGCAATCCTCGGCGGCGCCGCGACGGCGGGGAGAGAAACGGCGGTGCGCAAGTAACCTGCTCTACTCGCGGTATCATCTGCGAAATCATGGCCTTCACCTGTATCCGCTGCCATCAAGAAATCGATCGCGAGTTCAAAGCCTGCCCGCATTGCGGCGAGGCGGTCACCGATTTCCTCCGCCGCTACATGGAAGAGCCGGTCGATGGGAAGTACCGCCTCTTGGAGCGTCTCGGCGCGGGAGGGATGGGCGAGGTTTACAAGGTCGTCCACACCTTCCTCGGCGTCGTCCGAGTCATCAAGGTCATCCGGCCGCAGATCTCCGAGAGTCGCGACGCCCACGAGCGCTTCCTGCGCGAAGCACAGCTCGCGACCAAGGTTCATCACCCGAACGTGGCCACATTGCATGACTTCTCGGCCCTCCCCGACGGGTCGCACTACATGGTCTGGGAGTTCATCGAAGGGGAGAACATCGCCCAGCGCATTCATCGCGGCGGCGTGCTGCCGGCGCGATATGCCATCCGTCTCGCTGTCGAGTCGCTGGAAGGCCTCGAGGCCATCCATCGAGCGGGCATCGTCCATCGCGACATCAGCCCGGAGAATCTGATGATCTCCCGCCAAAGCGACGGCACCGAGCACGTCAAGATCATCGACCTCGGCGTGGCGAAGTCCACTGCGAGCACCGACTCCGGCACCCGCACCGGCATCTTCCTCGGCAAACTGCGCTATGCCTCGCCGGAGCATCTCGGGTTCCTCACCGAGGGCGAGAGCATCGACGGCAGGGCCGACCTCTATTCGCTGGGGATCGTTCTCTACGAGACCCTCACCGGCCGCCCGCCTTTCGAGGCCACGTCGCCTCATCAATATCTTCTGCTGCATTCGGGCGACACGAAGATGTTGCAGCCGATCGATCTTTCCAAGACCCTCCCCGGCGGCACGGCGCTGCAAGGAGTCGTGGAGAAAGCGCTGGAACGCGTTCGCAATCGCCGCTTCGCGAATGCACGCGAGTTCATCGACGCGCTCAACGCAGTCCTCAAGACCCTTCCCGATCCATCATCGCAAATGACGATGATGACGCCGTTCGATGCGGACGCCACGATCCGCCAAGGTGGCAGCGTCATGCCGGAGATGCCTGTCACGGAGATCCGCCCGGTGACTGGCAGCCCGGCCGCGTCGGGTCCGCTGCCGACGGATACGCTCCATCGGCCGACGGTCGTCAGCAACTTCGGCTCATTGGAGCGCGCTGCGGCCCCGACCCTCCACACGCCTGCTCCCGCTCCTTTGCCACCGCTACCGACCCTCGCTCAAACAGAGCCGATGACAACTCCGGTGCCGCCGCAAGCGCCCGCACCACCTGTTGCGGCCACACCACCTGTAGCGGCCGCGCCGCCCGCCGCTGCTCCGGCTCATCCCACCGTGATCACGCAGAGCGGTGCGAAACCGGCGCGCGGCGGAATGATCGTCGTCGCAGTCATCCTGTTCGTCGGCCTCGCCGTGATCGGAGCCGGCAGCGCTGGCGCATGGTGGTGGTGGACGCACATCCGGCAACAACCCGCGGTGAAAATGGCGCAAACGCAAACGGCACCGGCCACGTACGCGCCATCGACGGCGCAGGTCGAAGTCACGTCGCCGCCCCGAGTCGCGGAGACCGCGACGACCGCCACGACCACCTCCACTTCGCCTCCAGCACCGGCATCGACATCCACAGTCTTCTCGACGCCGATCATCACCACGTCAACGGAGAGGCCGCAGGACGTTCCGCCGGTGCCGAAGATCAAGCCGAAGAAGGAGCCGAAGCCGGAACCTGCTCCCACCGATGAGCAGGCTCAAGAGCCCGCCCCCGCCGAGGAGGAGTCGCCGGCCTCGGACTCAGGGCCGCAGTACCTCGAGGGTCGCCGCGGAAGCGCCAACGACGAGGCGATGGCCTCGCTGCAGCGGCAGGTCCACGGCGTGACGCGAGTCCGCGTGCACGGGACAGGCGACTACGACCTGACGAAGAAGTTCATCGATCTGCTCCAGAACAACCTCGGGCTGCAGGTGACGGAGCGGGCCGACGTGACGATCGAATTCCGAGGAACGCTAGGGCGCGGAGGATTCGGCAAGAAACGCCGCTACGCTCACGCCGCGGTGATCAAGAACGGCCGAACGATCTTCCGCTACGACCTCCCGTACGAGGAATATCGCGTCGGCGATGATCCCGCCGAGGCCTTGGCGAGAGTGCTGTCGGACGGATTCCGGTAGGCAGAGAGCCCTCGGCAAACGATTCCTGCATTTTTACACCGGACTGGTTTTGCACCCGTTGCAGCGGGCATATCCTCAGCTCGTTCGAGGGAGGTTCTGAA
>DASQGS010000184.1:0-4417 GCA_035632455.1 Thermoanaerobaculia bacterium
TGGGGGGGGGGGGGGGGGGGGGGGAGTGGTTCACGTCATCGCTCCGAATTCCGTGACACTGGCCGTCATCGCCGACGTGAACGGTGGCGCGGGTGCGATTGACCTGGGCGATGCCTACACCGGCGGTGCTGGCGGTGGTGCATTAGGCGGTGATGGCGGCGAATCGACGATCAGCTTGCCGGGACCTGCGGGGACAGCAGGCGGGGTGGGATTTGCGATTTCTGATGTGGTCGCGAATCCAGAAACCTTTGTATTCAGGCCGTAGCCGCTGATGACGGTCCAAGGGCATTGACTTGAGGGGTTCGTCCGCGAAGATCGGCCCCCTCATCCGCTTTCGGCACCCTGTCTGCGCACGGGGGAGAAGGGTCTCGATTTCCAGTAGCCTGCGAGATCATGAATCGAGATCCTTCTCCTCCGCGACAGCGGGCCGAAGGCGAATGAGGGCCTACTGAGCTCCGCAGAATCAATGCAACGCAACCCTGGAAAACGCCGTCCAGCGCAGGTCCCCTCGCCCCGCCGCCGAATGCGAACAAGTTGAACTGATCGAAATCAGCTGGGCGAGGGGATGCAGGGGAGTGGGGAACGCGAAACCGCTGATTTTCTTGAGAATTTGGGTATTTTCGTGCCCCACTCCCCTTCATCCCCTCGCCCCGCCGACTTCACTTCGTCCGGATCGTTCGTTGCGCAAGCGGGGCGAGGGGACCAGGGGCTGTTCTCGTTCTGAGCTCGACGCTCGTTGCATTCATTCTGCGGCGCTCAGTAAGTCAACCCGTTGCGATGACGGTCCCAGGTTGCCACCATTCACCTGGTGACCCGGTCACCGGCTGTTCACTCCAGTCCGACGGCCTCGCGCAGCTGCAGTTCCAGCGCGTTCATCTCTCCGTTGTCGCTCTCGTGGTCGTAGCCGAGGGCGTGGAGGATGCCGTGCAGGATGAGGTAGCGGATCTCGGTGGCGAGGGAATGCTTTTCGTCGGAGGCCTGGCGGCGCGCCTGATCGACGGAGATGACGATGTCGCCTAACGGCCGGCCTTCGCGCGCCGGATCGGCGTACGACGCGTCTGCCGGAAACGTGAGCACGTCCGTGGTCTTCTTCTTGTGCCGGAACTTCTGGTAGAGCGACCGCATCGCTTCGTCGTCGACGAAGGCAATGGAAACCTCGCTCACGTCGAAGTCGAGGCAGCCGAGCTTCTGCAGAGTGACGAGCACTTTCCGGGCGAACGTGGTGATCTCGCGCTGCGAGAACCGCGGCACGCTTCCGGTCACTTCGACGATCGTCACGAGCGCGTCGACTCCGCGCTGTTGCGGTCCTCGGTTTCCTTCCGCTCGCGCTCGATGCGGTCGTAAGCGACGACGATCTTCGAGACGAGCGGATGGCGGACGACATCTCGGTCGGTGAACTCGAAGAAGGAAATGCCTTCGGTGCCTTCCAGCGTGGCGCGCGCGTCGCGCAGCCCCGATTTCTTTCCGGCGGGAAGGTCGACCTGCGTGACGTCGCCGGTGACGACGCATTGCGAGCCGAAGCCGAGGCGCGTCAGGAACATCTTCATCTGCTCGGGCGTCGTGTTCTGGGCCTCGTCGAGGATGATGAAGGAGTCGTTGAGCGTGCGGCCGCGCATGAACGCCAGCGGCGCGATCTCGATGACGCTGCGCTCGATCATCTTCTCGACTTTTTCGAACCCGATGATGTCGTACAGCGAGTCGTAGAGCGGCCTCAGGTAGGGATTCACTTTTTCGGCGATGTCGCCGGGAAGAAATCCGAGGCGCTCGCCCGCTTCGACGGCCGGCCGGCAGAGGATGATGCGCTTCATCGCCTTGTCGGCGAGCGCGGCGGCGGCGGCCGCCACGGCCAGGAACGTCTTTCCGGTTCCCGCCGGGCCGATGGCGAAGACGATGTCGTTCTCCTGCATGGCCTGCAGGTACATCTTCTGAGCGAGGTTGCGCGGCGTGGCCACGCGCTTCACCGCGGGATGGAGCGAGTCGTCGGTGAAGAACTCGACGAGATTCATGTCCGGCTTGTCGCGCATGACGCGGACGCCGGTCGAGATGTCCGACTTCTTGAGCGGGTAGCCCTGCCCGATGAGCTCCTGCATGTAGCCGAGGAGCCGTTCCACGGGGGCGACGCTCTCGGCAGATCCCTGCACGTGGATCTCGCCTCCGCGCGACGAGATCCGGACGTCGAAGGCGTCCTCGATCATCCTGAGGTTTTCATCGTGATTCCCGAAGAGGACGTGCGTTCCCTGCTCATCGAGTTGCAGTTCCATGTTGGTGCGCTGTTCTCCATTCATTCGATTTGAGCGTGATGCAAGGGCCGTGGCAGGCTGAGCGGCAAGTCCGGACGGCGGGCCGCAGACCGCAGTCGGCAGTCGGCAGTTTAGTGCGTGAGGACTTCGCGCGTTGACCGAGAATGACACAGGAACGTCGGACGCCGGCGATTCATTCATCCTGTGTCGTTCCGCTCTCTCTGCCCGGCCGTCTCGGCTCGAACAGGGAAATCCACACCTCTCCGTACTCGGCCCGTCTCACGAACCGGAGCCGCTGCGGCTCGGCCGTGAACGGCTCGACACGCCGGCGATGCTCGATCGCGACGAGGGCGTCATCCGGAAGGCGCAGATCGGTGCCGATGGCATTCAGCAATGCGTCGTACGCTCCGAACGCGTACGGCGGGTCGGCGTAGACGACATCGAACTCGTTGTCGGACACGCGTCTGATGTCCCTCGGCAGCTCGGCGCGGACAGTTCTGAGCGGAACGCGCCACTCCAGCGCCAGCCGCTCGATCGTGGCGAGCTGCTGCCCCGCCGAGTCGACGGCCACGCTCAAAACAGCGCCCCGCGAGAGCGCCTCGAAGGAAAAGATGCCGCTGCCCGCGAAAAGGTCCAGAAACCTCGCGCCCTCGATGCGCGCGGCGGCGATGTTGAAGAATGCCTGACGCGCCCGCTCCGACGTCGGGCGTACGTCGTCCTTCGGAACCGGAACGCGGCGCCCTTTTAGCGTGCCTGCTGTTATGCGCAGTGTCGACATTCCTGCGCCGTTCGCGCATTCCGCCCGCGTGCGTTCACCACAGAGATCACAGAGAGCACGGAGAGGGCAGCGAGTCTCCGTGTTCTCTGTGATCTCTGTGGTGAAAAAACGCGAGCCTCGCGCGCAGATCGAGCCAACTATTTCGTCTCCGGCTTCCCGATGAAATAGTTGTAGAGATCTTTCTTCGCCACGTAGATCACGGTCGGCTGGCCGACGCAGTGCAGCTCGACGATGCCGGCATCCTGGATGACCCGTTCCACGCGCCACGTCTTCCGGTCGTCGCCGACCAGCTCGTCTCCGACTTTCGGCTCATACCCGGCCACGCTGTTCGTGACCGTCCGATCCTCGGATAGCGCACGCAGCAGGTCCTCGAGCGGCCGGACCTGGTCGCCGAGGTTCTTCGGAATCGCGCCTGCGGGATCGAAAGCCACCTCCACGTACGACCGGTCGCGAAGATAGACACGCAGCAGCGCCCGGCGACCTTTCTGCGGCGGCGAGATGCGGCCGTGCTCAACAGCCGAAAGACGCGTGGGCGAGACTGCCTTCTGGTACGTGTCGAGCGCATCGGCCGGAAGGATCACCTTCTTGAGCATCGAGCCGCCCGTGCCGTTCATGGCGATGACGGTGAGTCCGTGTTCGAAGATCGACAGCCGCTGCTCGACATTTGAATCCGTGACCTCGTAATCGATGAGCGGACGGGGGAGCTCACCATCGACGAGCTGCGACCCCAGGGCCTGCCGCGCGCCGACGAGCTCGGGGAGGTCGTATTTCTTCATCTGCTTGCGCTGCTTCTCCTGAAGAGGGACGGCGATGACGCCGCCGAGCGGCGCTGCATCGACCTGGTCAATCCCGTGTGAGGTATCGGTGGCGGGAGGCGCTGGCTGGGTGCTCGTCTGCTGCGCGGGGGCGGAAATGGAAAACTGCAGAACGAAGATTGAAAAGAGGACGGCGGCCAGAGCGCCTGCGCTTCGCATGTTGATGACCATTTTGAACGAAGTGGCGTTCCGAGCGTGAGTGATGGAGGTCAAGCGGGGCGCCGCTGTGCGCCCGTCATTCCCCGCGCGAGGAACACGCGCGTCGCGTCACGCCGCGTAGGAACATGGCGGAGAGAGGCGGCTCACATACCTCGGCCGGACCAACTGGCGCGGACAGGGACGGGTTTTCGGGATCCCGGAGAAGGACCGAGCCGCGCACATGTACATCATTGGAAAGACGGGAGCCGGCAAGTCGAGTCTTCTCGAAATGATGGTCCGGCAGCACCTCATCAATGGTTCCGGTTTGGCACTCTTCGATCCTCATGGTGATCTTGCGGATCGCATAGTCCGTTGGATGCCGGAAAGCCGGTGGAAGGATCTGACGTATCTGGATGTGCCGAATCCCGAGCAGCACTTCGCCTTCA